>JBMCMJ010000244.1:0-4297 GCA_048615135.1 Pseudomonadota bacterium | reverse complement strand
CGGGTCGGCTTTCTGCGTCGCCAGGAGATCGGCAGCTTGCCGCAGCCGTTCGGCGATCTCGATGTTGGTCGCGCTGGTCATGACGCACCGGCCGGAGCCTGGGCAACGGCGCCTGCCGCCACGCTCGAGCCCTTGCTTCGAGCGATGGCGAGACGACCACCCGCACGGAATACGGCATTTGACACGCATCAAGGACAAGACTCGTCCGACGGTCGCACGCTGCTTCTTCGCCAAGCCGCGGCCGATGACGGCAACGGTCGAGGGCAACGGGTGGCCCGGATCACCGGCTAGCCGACCGTCGCCGAACAGCCGAGGGCGAACCGACATGACACCGAAAGCGCCCCTCGCAGCCGCCGAGCTGACCTGGACCTGTCCGGTCGACGTTTTCGCCGTGGCCGCCGACGAGCAGCCGGACGATCGTCGCCTCGGCCAGGCACGCGCCCTCGATGCCTTGGACTTCGCCCTCGCGCTGCGCGAGCCCGGGTACCACGTCTATGCGATGGGCCCCGAGGGGCTCGCCAAGCGGGACGTGATTCTGGCCGAGTTGACGAAAGCGGCGGCTGCGGCCCCTGCGCCCGACGACGTTTGCTACGTCATGCAGTTTCGCGATCCGCGCAAGCCGCGCCTGCTACGGCTACCGGCCGGACGCGGTTCGGCGCTGCGCGGCGATCTCGCCGGGCTGGTGCGCGACCTCAAGGCCGCGCTCGCCGCCGCGCTGGACAACGAGGAATACCGCAGTCGCCGGGAGATGCTCGAGCAGGACTTGAAGGACCGCCAGGAGGAGGCCATCGGCGAGATCGAGACCGCCGCTCGCGAGGCGTCCATCGCGCTGGTCCACACGCCCATGGGCTTCGCCTTCATGCCGACGCGCGACGGCAAGGTCGTTCCGCCCGACGAGTTCAATTCCTGGCCCGAGGCCGACCGTCAGCGCGTGCGCGACACCATCGCGGACCTGGAGAAGCAACTCCAGGCGACGGTGCGGCAGTTTCCGCGCTGGGTAAGCGAGGCCCGCGAAACGGTCCGCGGCCTCTCCCGTGATACCGCTGCCTTCGCGCTGCAGCATCTGTTCGAGCCCTTGGCCGAACGCTACGGCGATCTGCCGGAGGTAGCGACGCATCTGGAGGAGATGCGGACCGATGTCCTGGAACACGTCGACGCGATCCTCGAGACCCCCGACGAAGCCTTCGACTTCGAGGGGCGCGAGAACGAGCACGGCCATCCGCTGCTGAGGCGTTACCTCGTCAATCTGATGGTCGACGCGAGTGGTGCGGGCGGCGCTCCCGTCATCGTCGAGGACGATCCGACCTACGATCGGCTGTTCGGGCGCATCGAGCACTTGGCGCAGATGGGCACGCTCCTGACCGACCTGCACCTGATCCGGCCGGGTGCATTGCACCGAGCCAATGGCGGCTATCTGGTGCTGGAGGTGGAGCGCCTCCTGACCCGGCCGTTCGCCTGGGATGCGCTTGCCCGGGCGCTGGAACGCCTCGAGATCGCCATCGAACCGCCTATGCAGGCGCTCGGTTTCGCCAGCACGACCACCCTCGCCCCGGAATCGGTGCCGCTCGACGTCAAGGTGGTGCTGCTCGGCAGCCGGCGCCTCTACTTCCTGCTCCAGGCGTTCGAGACCAAGTTCCAGCACCTGTTCAAGATCGCCGCCGATTTCGAGGAGGACGTGCGGCACGACGAGGCGGCGCTCGCCGCTTTCGCCCGCGAGCGGCGGACGGAGGCAGCGGCCGACGGCCTCCTGCCGCCGGCACCCGACGCCCTCGCCCGGCTCGCGGAATACGCGGCCCGGCGCAGCGGTGACCAGGCCAAGCTCTCGACCGAACGGGAGGTGCTGCGCGACGTGCTGCGCGAAGCCGACAGCTTGGCCCGTCGCAACGGCGGTTCCTCACTCGACGGACGGGCGGTCGAACGGGCCATCGAAGGTCGTCGCCAGCGCCTCGCACGTCTCCGGGAACGTTCCCTGGAAGCCATGGTCGACGGCACGCTCGCGATCACGACCCAAGGTGCGGTGGTCGGCCAGGTGAACGGCCTTTCGGTCGTGCCGCTCGGTGACGCCGGCTTCGGCAAACCGTCGCGCATCACCGCCCGGGTGCGGCTCGGAGCCGGTAAGGTCGTGGACATCGAGCGCGAGGTCGAGTTGGGGGGCCCCCTGCACTCCAAGGGTGTATTGATCCTAGCGGGCTATCTGAGCGCCAACTACGTGCCCGAGACGCCGCTGTCGCTGCACGCGAGCCTCGTGTTCGAGCAGTCCTACGGCGGCGTCGAAGGTGACAGCGCTTCTTCGGCCGAACTCTACACCCTGCTCTCGGCCCTCGCCGTGCTGCCGCTCGCCCAGGGCATCGCGGTCACCGGCTCGGTCAACCAGAACGGCGAGGTCCAGGCGATCGGCGGGGTGAACGAGAAGATCGAGGGCTTCTTCGATCTCTGCGCGGCGCGCGGACTCACGGGCGAGCAGGGTGTGCTGATCCCGGTGGCCAACCGCCGCCACCTGATGCTGCATCGCCGCGTGCGCGAGGCGGTGGCCGAAGGTTGCTTCAACGTCTGGACGGTCGGCCACATCGACGAGGGCCTGCAGCTCCTAACCGGCTGCGACGCGGGTAGCCGGGGCCAAGACGGCACCTTTCCCGAGACCTCCGTGCACGGTCGGGTGGAGGCGCGCCTGCGCGCCTTCGCCGAGGCGCGCCGGGCCTATGGCCATCCATCCGCGGGCGGCGGACGCCCGGGAGATGCGGGATGAGCTCTGCGAAGCGGCTCGTTCTGGTCACCGACCGGTCGGACGCGCCCGTTGAAACGGCCGTCCGGGTGGCGCGGGCGGCCGAGATGCCGCTCGACGTCGTTATGCTCGCCGAACCGACTTGGCGCTATGCCGGATATTACGGTGACCCGCGTCGGCCCGAGCGGCCGCCGACGACCGGCGCGGGGGAGCGCGTGGCGCTCCGCCAACTGGAGCAACGCCTCGCCCGGGCGACCCACGCGGGCGAGTTGCGGTTCGAAGTGCAACTCGCCACCGATGACGCCGACCTCGCCGCGATCACCGCCGACAGCTTCGTCCTCCTGGCCCGCCCGGGACTCCTCGGGGCGGTGGCCGAACATACCCCGACCCTCTACCTGCCGGGCCCGGGGCGCGTGGTGGGTGCGGCAATCGTCGCCTTCGCCGCGGGTGCGGACCGAACGTCCGTGGTCCTGGCGCGTCACGTCGCGCGGGCGAACTGTCGGCGCTTCGCCCTCGTCGAACTGGACACGTCCGCTGAAGCGGAACTTCACGCCGAAGCACCGCTCTGGACGCAGCGCTGGGCGGCCAGCGGAACCGATCTCGGTCGATGGCTCGGCGCGGCCGCACCGGCGGGCTTGGTCCTGCCGACCGGATCGGTACGCCGGGCTTTCGCCGACCTGCTGCGAAGCCAAGGTTTCGCCAGTTGGTCGCACCTGCCAAGACCACCACATTCGCCGCCGCCCGCCAGATGAACCCGACCGCCGCGCGCCCGGAGGCTCCGCTCTCCGGCGCTGCAGCGAGCGGGTGTGGGCGTGCCGATCTCGAGGAAAAACGACAGCACCGATCCGTCAGAAGTGGAGATTCCGACATGACCTCAGCGGAGCACGACGTTCTGATCGAGCCCGACGGGCTGCCGGGCCTACTCTGCGTGCCGGGCGCGGCTCGTGGACTCGTGGTATTCGTGCACGGCAGCGGCAGCAGCCGATTGAGCCCCCGCAACCGGCAGGTGGCCACGGCGCTCGGTGATGCCGGCTACGGCACGCTGTTGTTCGACCTGTTGCACGTGCACGAGGCGGAGGACCGCCGCAACGTCTTCGACATACCCCTCCTGGCGTCGCGCACCGTCACGGCGGTCGACTGGCTCGACCGGGCCGCGGCGGCGCGGAGGTGGCCGATCGGCCTGTTCGGCGCCAGCACCGGTGCCGCGGCGGCTCTCGTCGCTGCCACGCACCTCTACGGCCGCATCGCGGCCGTCATCTCGCGTGGCGGACGTCCCGACCTTGCAGGCGAGGCCCTGGAACGGGTGCGGGCACCGACTCTGCTGGTCGTCGGCGGCCAAGACCGCGAGGTGCTGGACCTGAACCGCCGCGCCTTCGATCGGCTGCGCTGCACGAAGACTCTCGAAATCGTCCCGGGCGCCACGCATCTGTTCGAAGAACCGGGCACCCTCGACGCCGTCACGGCGCACGCGATCACATGGCTCGATCGCTTCGTCCGCCACACCGCCAACGATCGGTCGAGTCCGCCCGTCGATGACCTGTGAAGGCTTGGTGACCCCACGGGGACTCGAACCCC
>JBMCMJ010000243.1:0-4321 GCA_048615135.1 Pseudomonadota bacterium | reverse complement strand
GCGGTTAACGTTTATAGACCACACGCTCGGAGAACGGCTCGGCTTTTGGCCCCCCGCGCCCCCCAGCGGCGGCAAGCCGCCGCCACTTTTCGGGGGGTCCAAGGGGGGACCATCAAGTCCCCCCTTGCCTTTTCGAGCACCGTCGATTGGGGGGATCATGCCCGGCCAAACCTATCTGCAGAGCCGCGCCGAAGCGTTCTTGATCCTGGCGCGGGCCTTTCACACGCCGCGCGAAGCCGGGATGGCCGAAGCCTTCGCCACCGCTTTGCCCGATGACCTGGAAGAGCTGGCGGGGCTGTTGGCCTATCCGGTATTGGGCGAGGTCGCGGCGTTGCGGGCGGCGGCGGCCGGTCTCGACGACGACGCGCTGCTGCGGCTCCATGCGGGGCTGTTCCTGACGCCGCCATCGCCGGTGACGCTGAACGTCGCTGCCTACATCGACGGCGGGTTGCTCGGCCGAAGTTCCTTCGAGATCGAGCGTTGGTACGAGCGCCACGGGGTGCTGAAGCAGTCGGGCTTCCACGACCTTGCCGACCACGTCACCGCCCAGCTCGAATTCGCGTTCCTGCTGTTCGCCAAGGCGGCCGACCAGATGCGTGACGGCGACGAGATGGATGCGCTGGCGCTGGCGCTGGAGGCCCGGCGCTTTCTCGCCGCCTTCGCGCATCGTTGGACCGGGACGTTTACGGCCGCCATCCAGAAGGCCGTGGTCGAGCGGGACCTGAACCCGACCTTCCTGCACCTCGCCCGCATCCTGGAGCAGGTCGTGGCCGAGGAGATCGCCGAGGTGGCGGCACGGTCGCCCGAAGAGGCGGTGACGGTGCTGCCAGCCGGCAGCTCGCGGGGGCTCGGGGCCCCGACGGCCGAGGACCTCGCGCACATCGCGCTGCGCCTCGAAGCACGCGGACTGTCCTTCGCGCACATCCGCGAGCGTCCCGAATGGGACGAGGCGGTCTATCTCCGGCGCAAGGCCGCCGAAGCGGCGGGCGACCCGTCGCGGGCCCCGGCCCTCGGCTGAAGGTCGGACGACTATTCACTGGCGCGCATATTCGCCGAGGTGTATAGACGCCTCATGTCATCGCTCGACCCGGACCAGCTCGCCACAGCCCTTGCCGACCGCCACCGCCGGCTGATCCTGGCGATGTTGGCCGATGCCGGCAGCCTGTGCGTTTGCGAATTGGTCGACGCCTTGCGGGTGCCGCAGGCGCGGGTCTCGCAGCATCTGGCACGGCTGCGCGCGACGGGGCTGGTCGAGCACGAGCGCGTCGCCAACCGCCACCATTACCGCTTGGCCCCCGATCTGCCGCCCTGGGCGTGCATGGTGCTCGCGGGCTTTGCCGAGGCCAAGGAGGCCATCCCGTGCACGACGTGATCGAGCGGCGCTGGCTGCTCCTGGCGGTCACCGCCTTCGTCGCCCTGTGGCTCCTGCCGGGCGAGCGCATCACCGCCCTCGACTGGACGGTGCTCGGCAACGCCATGGGCGAGGGCGTGGCCCTGCTCCACGACTACGCCCGCGAGCACGTCATCCTCTGCCTCGTCCCGGCCTTCCTCATCGCCGGTGCCATGGCCGTCTACGTCTCCAAGTCGGCGGTGCTGCGCCTGATGGGGCCGGACGCCAACCGGGCCACCGCCTTGGGCGTGGGCTCGGTCGCGGGCGGGCTCTTGGCGGTGTGCTCCTGCACCGTGCTGCCGTTGTTCGCGGGCCTCTACAAGCGCGGCGCCGGCATCGGCCCGGCGACGGCGTTCCTCTTCACCGGCCCCGCCATCAACGTCATCGCCGTGCTGCTGACCGCCAAGGTTTTGGGCGTGCAACTCGGCTTCGCCCGCGCCGTCGCCGCCGTGGTGCTCGCCGTCGTCATCGGTCTGGTGATGGCTTGGCTCTACCGCCACGAACGCACGGAGGCGGGCGGTCTCGCCGCCATGCCGGACGACACGCGCCCGGTGGCGCCGACCCTCGCCCTCTTCGGGGCCTTCTTCGCCGTGCTCGTTTTCGCCAATTGGGCCGGCGTCGACGCCGAGACCTCCGGCGTCTGGGCGGCGATCCACGAACTGAAGTGGTGGCTGGTCGGGGCCTTCGCCGCGTTCGGCGGCTTCGTCCTGGTCCAATTCTACGGCTGGCCCGTCAAGCCGCTGCTCTGGGTTGCGGCCGTCGGCATCCTGGGTGCGGTCGCCTTCCCCGCCGAACCCCAAATCGCCTTCGCGCTCGCCATGACCGCCCTGGTCCTCGTCGCGTGGCGCACCAACGACGATGCGCGCGACTGGATGGACGAGAGCTGGGGCTTCGCCAAGCTGATCCTGCCGCTCCTCCTCGTCGGCGTGTTCGTCGCGGGCGTCCTGCTCGGCCGGCCGGGGGAAGCCGGGTTGATCCCCGAAACCTGGATCGCCGCGGCCGTCGGCGGCGAAAGCCTGCGCGCCAACCTGTTCGCCTCGGTCGTCGGCTCCCTGATGTACTTCGCCACCCTCACCGAAGTCCCCATCGTCGAGGGCCTCAGGGCCGCCGGCATGGGCGAAGGTCCGGCGCTGACCCTGCTCCTCGCCGGCCCCGCCCTGTCGCTGCCCAACATGCTCGCCATCCGCAGCGTGCTCGGTACGCAGAAAACCGCGGTCTACGTCGCGCTCGTCGTCGTCCTCTCGACCACGGCCGGGCTGATCTACGGGAACATGATCGTTTGATGGGAAGAAAGAGAAGCCAAGGGGGCTTTTGGCCCCCTTGGAAACCCCCGGCGAAACGGTTTTCCGAACGTGCAAGCACGTCCGGAAAACCGTTTCGCCACCTTCCAAGTGCCAGCGGCAACGCCGCTGGCCGGGGGTCCTAGGGGGCCAAAAGCCCCCTAGCCCTTGCAACCCGCCACTGAAGGAGACCGCTCATGGTCGAACTCAAGGTTTACGGCACCGGTTGCGCGAAGTGCAATCGGTTGGAGGCCAACGCCGAGGCGGCTGCGAAGGCGCTGGGGCTCGACTACACGATGGAAAAGATCACCGACCGCGCGGCCATCACCGACGCCGGGATTTTGGTGACGCCGGCGCTCGCCGTCGACGGCGAGATCAAGGTGGCCGGCAAGGCGCCGTCGGCCGAGGAACTGGCGCCGCTGTTGCTGGCCTGAGCGCCGGTCGTGCCCATGCGCTTGCCGGATGCATCCACGCTCTGGCTGGTGATCGGTGGCGGTGCGGCGTTGGTGGTGGCGGCCAGCATGGGGCTGGGGCACCTGCTCGACGCGCCACCCTGCCATCTGTGCATCGCCCAGCGCGCCATGCTCGTCGCCGTCGTGCCGCTGGCCGTTTTGGCCGGGTTGCTTTGGCGCCGTGCCGTCGGTCTTGGCGCCGGCATGGCGGTGGCGGCAGCCGCCGTTGCCGGCCTCGTCGTCGCCGTCCACCAAAGCTGGCTGGAGCGCCAGCCGCCCGAGGTTGCCGCGAGTTGCGTCGGCCTGTTGCAGCCGACCCCGACCGAGCGGCTGGCCCAAACCCTCGGCGACGCGGTGCCCTGGCTCTTCGCCGTCGAAGGGGTCTGCGACGAAATCGGGCCGACCCTTTTCGGTCTTTCCTTCGCCAATGGCGGCCTGCTCGTATTCACGGCGATCCTGGTCGCCGCCACCACCCTGTCGTTGCGTTGGCCTGCCGCACGCTGAACGCTCCGTCTCGAAAGTCCCGTCATGTCCCCCACCGCCCTTCGCCTCTCCGCCGGCCTCGTCGCGCTCGCCATCGTCGGCGGCACCGTGGCGCTGATGACGTCCTCGTTCTTCGACCGTGAACCGGCGAACGAGACCATGGCCGCCTTCGATCTCGAGGCGACGACGGCGGCGCTCGTCGCGGCGATCGAGGCCCCGACCGCGGCCGGTGTCGTCCACCAGGGCGAGGGTGAAGCCGTGCTCACCGTCTTCTCCGCCCCGAATTGCCCGCATTGCCGGAGCTTCGCGGCGACGGTGCTGGAGGTGGTGGAGGTGCGGCCGGAGGTGACCGTCCAGGTTCGCGAAGTCGCCCTGAGCGAGCCGGATCTCGGGGCCATCGCCGTGATCCAGGCGCTCGACGAGCAGGGCCTCTACCGGGCCTTCTACGCCGCGTTCGCGGAGATCGAGGGGCGGTTCGCCACGGCCGAGGCGCGTGGCCTCGCCGCCCGTCTCGGAGCCGACCTGACGGCGCTGGACGCGCATCTCCGCAACGACCACGCCCGGGAGGCGCTCGCCCACAACGACCGCTTGGCCAATGCCATCGGGCTGCGCGCCACGCCCACGGCCATCCTCGCCGGCCACAAGCTCACCGGCGCCGTCGACCGCGACACCCTCCTCGCCTTCATCGACGAAATGGCCCGCTGAACCGCCCGCAG
>JBMCMJ010000242.1:0-4334 GCA_048615135.1 Pseudomonadota bacterium | reverse complement strand
CGCGAGGCTCCGACGTTGAGGGGGGACGTGGTTGAGCCGCACAATAGTGGCCGCGCGGCTGGATGAAAAGCGCATCCGAGCTTGCATCGCCCCGACGACCTGCTAGCTGCGCTCGGTCATGATCGAGCCGTTCTGGAGCTTCTGGCTGGCGCTGCCGCCGCCGCGGGCCTTCGCCGTGGCCCTCCTGCTGGGCGGTCTCGCGGGGCTCGTGGTCGGGATCGCCCTCGGCCGCCGCCTCGGCCGGGTGCGTCGCGACGAGTTGGCGCGGCTCGCCCGCGACCTGCACGAGGCGAGCGAGGATCGCCATCGGATGGCGACCGAAGCGATGCTCGACCGCGCCCGCGCCGCTTTCGGTGAGCTGTCGTTGGAGGCCCTCGCCCGCTCCAGCGAGCGGTTGCTCGACCTGGCCGATGCCCGGCTGGGTGCCGAGCGCGGCCACCAGCTGGCCCTGATCGACCACAAGAAACTGCTGATCGACGAGGAACTGGGCCGGCTGGGGCGCGAACTGGAGCGGATGCGCCGGCTCGTCGTCGACCTGGAGCGGGACCGGGCGAGCAAGCTCGGCGAGGTCTCGGCCCGCCTCGATGCGACCAGCGCTGCCACGGAGGCGCTGGCCGCCACCACGCGCAACCTGAAGGAAGCGCTCAAGAGTTCGCAGCGGCGCGGGCAGTGGGGCGAGCGGCTGGCCGAGGACGTGCTGCGGCAGGCGGGCTTCGTCGAGGGGGTGTCCTACGTCCGGCAGAAGACCGAGCCGGGTGGCGGCCGGCCCGACTTCACGTTCCTGCTGCCGCGGGACCTGCGGCTGCACATGGACGTCAAGTTCCCGCTCGACAACTATCTGCGCTACGTCGAGGCGACCGGTGAGGGCGAGCGCGGCCGCTTCGAGCGGGCGTTCCTCGCGGACGTGCGGCAGAAGGTGCGGGAACTCGCGGGCCGCGCCTATGGCGACGGCGACGGCGCGCTCGACTACGTGCTCTTGTTCATCCCGAACGAGCCGCTCGCGGGCTTCGTCTTCGAGCGCCGCCCCGAACTGGTCGACGAAGCGTTGGCGATGCGGGTGGTGCCGTGCGCGCCGGCGACGCTCTTCGCCGTGCTGGCCGTGGTTCGCCACGCGGTCGATGGCTTCGTCCTGAGCGAGAACGCCGACGAGATGCTTAGGCTGCTCGGCCGGTTTCAGGGGGCGTGGCGGGAGTTCGGTCTGGAATTGGAACGGCTCGGGCGCAAGATCGACGAGGCGCAGGAAGCGTTCCATCGGGTGACCGGCACCCGGGCCCGAGTCCTCGAGCGGCCCCTGGCGCGGCTCGATGCGCTCCGCCAGCGCCGCGGCCTCGAGCCCTCACCGAGCGACGGACAGCCCCCTTAACCGATCGGCGAGCGCCGGGGGGAACAACTGGCCGCTGCCGCCGACCAGCACGGCCTGCCAGTCGCGCCAGGGCCCCGCCAGCGCCATCAGCCCCTCGTGCTCGGCCCAGCCGATCGCAGGCACCATGCCTGCCGAAGGTGGGATGAGATACAGGACGAAGGCACCCTCGGCCGTCTCCAGGGCGAAGCCCGCGACACGCTGCGCGTTCACGTGATCGAGGAACACGCCCGCCAGCCCGATCTCCGCCAAGGATGCGAGGTCGGGGGCGCTCACGCCGCGCGCGGTCAGCCAGGCCTCGGCCGCCAGGAGATCGGATGTGGCGAGGTCCACCGGGCGGCCGGCTGCCCGACGGGTCGCTTCGGCGACCAGGGCCGGGGTGGTCGGGGCCAACGGCACGCTCAGCCGCGTCCCGCTCGCTTCGGGGACGGGTTGGCGGCCGGACCAGAGCTGCACCGCGACGAGCACCGCCAGCACGAGGCCGCCGGCGACCACCGGCGCGCGCCACCTGCCCGGCCGGCGGCGGGGCGGCACCGTTGCGCGGCGCGAACTGCCGGCCGCAGCCTCGCTCGTCTCGGCAAGACCCCAGGGGAGCGAGGGCGGGGTCAAACGGTGCCATTCGGGACCGTCGGCCGCGGCGAAGCTGCGCTCGATGGAAGCGGAGAAGGCACTCATCGCTTCCACCTTGGACCGGCACGCCCGGCACTGGCGGAGATGCTGACGGAGGGCCACCCGTTCGAAGCCGCCCAGACGGCCGTCGAGATTCGCCTCCAAGCACCGATCGACCTGACGGCAATCCACCCCGCAGCCCTCCTTGTCGGATGACACCAAAGAACACCCAAAAGGTCGACCTCTTCAAGTCCTGCCTGTGCTTGCGCGACCGTCCGCTGCGGGGCAGCGTAGCCGACCGGATCGTCGACTGCCGCGCGGGTGCCACCGCGCCTCGGGAGGTCAAGGATGCAACTGCCAAACAAGACCCTGAACGTCGCCCTGGTGGGCCCGGCGGGCACGGGCAAGACGACCTTGTTCGAGAGTCTCGCCCTGGTGGCAGGGGCCATCCCCCGGCGCGGCTCCGCGACGCAGGGCTTTTTGTTGGGCGATCCGAGCGCCGAGGCGAAGGCCCGCTCGACGACCACCGAGGTCAGTTGCGCCACTTGGAGCCACGGCGACCTCCAGATCACCGTGCTCGACACGCCGGGCTCCGTCGAACTGGCGCAGGAAGCGCGCAACGTCCTACCGGGCATCGACCTCGCGATCGTCGTGCTGGAACCGGTCGCCGAGCGTGTGGTCGCAGCCGCACCGATGCTGCACGGCCTGGATGCCCTCGAAATCCCGCACCTCGTGTTCATCAACAAGATGGACCGCTCCGAACAGCCCTATCGCGACCTGCTGGATGCGTTGCGCCGGGTCAGCGCCCGTCCGATCGTGCCGCACCACTACGCGATCGGCCGCGGTGACAGCCTCGTCGGCTACGTCGATCTGCTCACCGAGCAGGCCTACGCCTATCACAAGAGCGAGCCGTCGACGCCGATCCCGCTACCGGAGGAATACCGCGAGCGCGAACAGCAGGCGCACGCGGACCTCCTGGAAACGCTCGCCGATTTCGACGACGACCTGATGGAGGCGATCCTGGAGGACCAGGAGCCGCCGACCGAGCAGGTGCTGCGCGATCTGCAGAAGACCCTCGGCGCCGATCAGGTGGTGCCCGTGTTCATCGGCGTCGCCGAGCACGACATGGGCGTGCGGCGGCTCTTGGAGGCGCTGGAGCGCGAGGCGCCGCGCGCCGCGACCAGCCAAGCGCGCGTCGGGATGACCGATGACGGGCCGCCGGTCGTCCAGGTGCTCAAGACCTTCCATCAAGCGCACGCGGGCAAGCTGTCGCTGGTTCGGGTCTGGCGCGGCCCCGTCAAGGACGGCGTGGTGCTCGGGGGCAACCGCGTCGCCGGCGTGTTCCAGTTGATGGGCGGCGAGCAGAAGCCGGCCGGCGAGGCAAGCACCGGGGCGATCGTCGCCCTGGGCCGGCTGGAAACGGCGCGCACCGGCGACACCCTCGCCACCGGCGACGACGTCCCGGGACTGCCGCGCGCCGAAGTGCTGAAGCCGATGTTCGCGCTCGCCATCCGCACCAAGAACCGCAACGACGACGTCAAGCTGTCGGCCGCGCTCGCCAAGCTCACCGAGGAGGACCCGAGCCTGATCGTCGAGCAGGATGCGGAATTGCGCCAGACGCTGCTCTGGGGCCAGGGTGACGTCCATGTCCGGCTCGGCATCGAGCGGCTGGCGCAGAAGTTCAAGCTCGAGGTGGAGGCGAGCGCGCCCGAGACGCCCTATCGGGAGACGATCCGCAAGCCCGCCAACGCGCATGGCCGGCACAAGAAGCAATCGGGCGGCCACGGGCAGTTCGGCGACGTCAAGATCGAGATCCGGCCGCTCGGGCGCGGCGAAGGGTTCGTGTTCGACAACAAGGTCGTCGGCGGCGCGGTGCCCAAGCAATACATCCCGGCGGTCGAGGCCGGGGCCCGCGAGTTCCTCGCGAAGGGTCCCTTGGGTTTTCCGGTGGTCGACGTCGGCGTGACCCTTCTCGACGGTCAGTTTCACACCGTTGACAGCTCGGAAATGGCCTTCAAGACGGCGGCCGCCCTGGCCCTGAAGGAAGGTTTGCCGCAGTGCGGGCCCGTCCTTCTGGAGCCCATCGTCGACGTCACCGTATCGGTGCCGAGCGAGCACACCTCGAAGGTGCTGCAACTCGCCAGCCAGAAGCGCGGCCAGATCCTCGGCTTCGATGCCAAGGGCGATTGGCCGGGCTGGGACGAGGTGAAGCTGCAGTTGCCGCAAGGGGAAATGACCGACCTCGTGATCGGCCTGCGCTCGCTGACCCAAGGCGTCGGCTTCTTCGAATGGGCGCCCAACCGCCTGGAGGTCGTGCCCGACCGGCTGGTCGACGAGGTGATCGCCCACAAGGGCGCCGCCTGAC
>JBMCMJ010000241.1:0-4382 GCA_048615135.1 Pseudomonadota bacterium | reverse complement strand
CCCACGACGAGCGGCACGAGGCTGCCGGCGAGAACCAGCCCCCAGCCGAGCGGATCGAGCGGCACGACGTCCAGGATGCCGGTGAGGCCGGGCAGCCAGGCCGCCATCGCGACCAGTGCCAGGCACAGCCCGATCGCCACCCAGACCCACGGGTTGCGCACCACTTCGTTGTCGATCACCGGGCTGCCCGGATCGCGCATGTTGAACACGTGCCACAGCCGCGCCAGGGCGAAGGTGAGAAAGGCGATGCTCACCGCCTGCTCGCGCCCGAGCTCGAGCGGGCCCAGTGCGGCGAAGAACACGACGGTCGCGGCCACCGCGATCAAGAGCCCCCAAAGCGTGGTACCCACCCAGTGCCGGCGGGTCAGGATCGGCTCCTTCGGGTCGCGCGGCGGGCGTTCCATGATCCCGCTCGGGCTCTCGCCGACGCCGAGCGCCAGCGCCGGGAACACGTCCAGCACGAGGTTGATGAACAGGATCTGCAACGGCAACAGCGGCAGGGGTGCGCCGACCGAGGCGCAGAAGCCCACCGCCAGCACCTGCCCCAGATTGCCCGACAGGAGAAAGACGATGAACCGCCGGATGTTCTCGAAGATCGTCCGGCCCTGCTCGATGGCCGCGACGATCGTCGGAAAGGCGTCGTCCTTCAGGATGATGTCGGCCGCCTCGCGCGCCACGTCGGTGCCGCGTTGCCCCATGGCGATGCCGACATCGGCCTTCTTCAACGCCGGGGCGTCGTTGACCCCGTCGCCGGTCATCGCGACCACGGCACCCGTCTCCTGCCAGAGGCGGATCAGGTCGAGCTTTTGACCCGGCGACACCCGGGCGAACACCCGGCGCTGGCGCAGGTCCGCGTGCTCGTCCTCGCCGATCGTGTCCAGATCGGGCAGGTTGCGGCCTTCGACCGGCTTGGGATCCTCGGCGAGCCCGACCTGCCGGGCGATGGAGGCGGCGGTCACCGGCTGGTCGCCGGTCACCATGATGACCCGAATGCCCGCCGTCCGGCACCGGCGCACGGCCTCGGTGGCCTCCGCCCGCGGCGGATCGGCGAGCCCGGCGAGCCCCAGGAGCGTCAGCTCCTCGTAGGGTTCGGCGTCGACCGTCTCCACGGTGCGTTCGGCAAAGGCCAGAACGCGCAGGCCCTGCTCGGCGAGGGCGGTCACCCGGTCGTGCCACCGGTTGCGGTCCGCGTCCGTGAGCGGCTGGGCCTCTCCCTCCGCCGCGGCGATGCGGCTGGCCGCCGCCAGCACGGCCTCGGGCGCGCCCTTGACCGCGACCCGAAAGCCGCCGTCGGCGCGGTGCAGCGTCGCCATCATCTTGGTGTCGCTGTCGAAACTGACCTCGCGCTCTTCGGGCTGTTCCTCCAGCAGAGCGTCGCGGGTCAGCCCCAAGGCCTTGCCGGCGGCCAACAGGGCGATCTCCATCGGATCGCCGGTGCCCGACGCGTGCGGCTCGGGATCGTCGCCTTTTGCCTCGTCCCGGTCGGGTCTGTCCTGCCGGTTTGCCAACTCGGCGTTGTTGCACAGCAGGCCGACCTCCAGGAGGCGGCGGGCGAGCGCCGGCGGTTCCTCCGGACGGTGCTCGGCACGCCAGTCGACGTCGTCGTCGTCGCCCGGCAGCGCCAAGCGGGCGACCTGCATCCGGTTCTCGGTCAGCGTGCCGGTCTTGTCGGCGAAGACGACGTTGGTCGAGCCCAGGGTCTCCACCGCCGCCAGCCGCTCGACCAGCGCATTGCGCCGCGCCATCCGCCACATGCCGCGGGCGAGCGCCACGGTCGCAACGATCGGCAGGCCCTCCGGCACGGCCGCAACGGCGAGCGCGATCGCCGTCTCCAGCATGGTCACGACGTCCTTGCCGCCGAGCCAGCCGACGGTCGCCACGATGGCCGCCACCACCAGGGTCAACAGGACTAGGCGCTGGGCCAGCCGGTCGAGCCGCTTCTCCAGCGGCGTGACCTGCTCCTCCGCCTCCTCGACCATCCGGGCCACGGCCCCCAATTCGGTCGCCATCCCGGTGGCGACCACGACCCCGGCGCCGCTACCGCCGGTGATCGCCGTGCCCTTGAAGGCCATCGAGGTGCGCTCGGCGAGGGGGGCGTCGGCGTCGGTCGGATCGGTCGTCTTGGTGACCGGAACGGATTCCCCGGTCAGCGCCGATTCGTCCGCGCTCAACCCGTTCGCTTCGATCAGCCGCAGGTCCGCGGTGACCACGTCGCCGGCCTCGAGCAGCACCACATCGCCGGGGACGAGGTTCTCGGCATCCACCATGCGGCTCTCGCCCTCGCGCCGCACCCGTGACCGCACCGTGCCGAGGCTGCGCAATGCCTCCATCGAGCGCACGGCCTGCCACTCGGTGACGAAGCCGATGGCGGCGTTGACGACGATGACGCCCAGAATGGCGACCGCCTGGACGATCTCGCCCATCACCAACGACAACACCACCGCCGCCGCCAGGATCGCGATCACCACGTTGCGGAACTGGTCGGCCAGCACGCGCCACCATTTGGCCTCGCCGCTCTCCCGCAAGCGGTTGGGGCCGTGTTCCTTGATGCGGCGCTCGACCGCCGCCTGCTCGAGCCCGCGTCCGGCATCGACCGACAGGGCGTTCAGCGTTTCTTCGACGTCGCGGGCATGAGGCTGCGTCACTCGATCCCTCCTGGCTTCGTCCTGGTTGCGAACGCTGGCGCGTACGGCACGCGCACGCCGCCAGGTCGGCTACGGCCAAGAACGATCGCAGGAAGTCCCTGGTCCGTCCGACTTTAGGATGCCCCGTTCGTCCTCGGCTGGCCACCCGTTGGCGGCAGGTTCGTGGGTCGCGCCGGCGAAGTGCCCGAGCGTCGAGCACGCGCACGCGGCAGGCCACGATGCTGGGCTGCCGTGCCGGCCGCATCCTTTCGGGTCGGAGCGGACGGCGCGGCTGCCGGCTCGATGCGGGTTCAGGACCGTGGCTGCAGGTCGACGACGAGCGGACAGTGATCGGAAGGCCGCCGCTGCCAGGATTCGTCGAAGGTGACCTCCTGGAACGAGCCCTCGATCTGCAGCTCGCGGGCCGCCTCGTTGAGCAGGAGGAAATCGATGAACTCGGTGTAGCGGGCGTCGCACTCGGGATCGATGCCGGCACCGGCGAGGTGCAGGGCAACCGGATCGCCGTCGTCGAGACCGGCCCAAATCGGGTCGCCCTCGACCTCGAGGCGGCGGTTGAAGTCGCCCCCGACGACGACGGCGCGGCCGGCGGCCGACAGGTCGTCGAGCCAAGCCTCCAGAGCCTCGGCCTGCGCGAAGAGGATGGGGCAGTCGTAGCGGGTCCGGCCGATCCGCTCCTCGAAGCACCCGGACTTCAGGTGGATGCTGAGCAGATCCAACCGGACATCGCCGGTGAGGCGCACGTGGACGCCCGGTCGCAGCCGGCCGTCACCGTCCAAATCGAGTGCGGCAAGGTCGGCGAGGCGGCGATGGTCGACCCCGTCCCGCACGACGACGGCGGTGCGCAACATGCCGAGGCTGCGGTCGGGGTCCTCCCGGCATGCCGGGCCCGGCCGCGACGGACGGCGATCGACGTGGAACGACCAGCCCTCGTCACCGAAGACGTGCGCCAGCGTCGCCTCGCTCTCGACCTCCTGCAAGAGCCAGACATCGGCCTCGATGCCGTCCAGATAGCGGCGGATGACGGCGAAGTCCGTGGCGTCCCGCTCGATACAGCCGTCCTCGCCCGGCGCTGCCAGATGCTCGACGTTCCAGACGGCGATCCGCAACGCGTCGCCGGCCGGTGCCGGCAGTTCCAGCGGCGGCAGGGCTTCCGCACCTCGCTCGGCGCCGTCCTCGCCGCAGGCGACGAGACCGAAGCCCAGCAGCAGAAGGGCGAACACGGTACGGAGCGGAACAACCATGGGTGTATCGAAGGCGTTCCGTTCCGCTCTGTCAATTCGGTGCCTTGCACCGGCTCGTTGCGCGTGGCTGCCACCGTCGCGCTCTCGGCTACGCGGAATCGAAGGGTAACGCAGCCAATGGCGAAGCTGCCGGATATGCCGTAAGCGAAGCGCCGATCCTCAACCGAACCGCGCGTCGAAGGCCCATGGAACGTTTCATCGAAAAAAGCCTGTTCGCCAGCCGGTGGCTGCTGGCACCGATGTATCTCGGTCTGGTCGTCACGGTCGCCCTGCTCGTCTGGGTTTTCGCCGTGGAGTTGGTCCGCTTCGTCACGGGGGTCGCGTCGATGACGGTCGACGACGCGATCCTCGGGGTTCTCGCGTTGATCGACCTCAGCCTCGCGGCCAATCTTTTGATGATCGTGATCTTTTCCGGTTACGAGAATTTCGTCAGCCGCATGGACCTGGAGGACCACGAGGATCGCCCGGCTTGGCAGGGCGAAGTGGATTTCTCTGC
>JBMCMJ010000240.1:0-4398 GCA_048615135.1 Pseudomonadota bacterium | reverse complement strand
CGGCGTTCCAACTCCGACCTCCGGGACGCACCCTAGCACGTCCCGTCGGTGTTGCACTCGGACCAAGGAGTCGAAGCGCAAAGGCACGCAGGCCGACCGCTCGGATCGGCGGTCGGCCTTCAGCAGTAACGCAGCCCGGCGTCAGGCGACGCGGACCCGCGCGAGAAAGTCGTCGACGCGACGCCGGAGGTCGTCGCCCTCGCCTGCCAGCTCGCCCGCGACCGAAGCGACGCTGCGGGCCCCCTCGGCCGTCTGGTTGGCCATGCCCGCCGCCTGCTCGATGCCGCGGGTGATCTCGGCGACCCCGAGGGCGGCTTGGCGCATCCGCTCGCTCACCTCCTGGCTCTCGCGGAGTTCCTGGTCCATGGTCTCGTTGATCGACACGGTCGCCGTGTTCACCTCGGCGATGGTGCCGGTCATCCGCTCGATCGCCTCGACCACCCCGTGCGTTGCCTGTTGGATCGCCGCGATGTGGTTGGCGATCTCGTCGGTCGTCCGCCGGGTCTGATCGGCCAGCACCTTGACCTCGCTCGCCACGACCGCGAAGCCGCGCCCCGCCTCGCCGGCCCGCGCCGCCTCGATCGTCGCGTTGAGCGCCAACAGGTTGGTCTGGCTCGCGATGTTCTCGATCAAGGAGACGGCCGTACCGATCTCGCTCACGGCGTCGGTCATCGAACCCACCCGGGTCTGACAGTCCGCCCCGAGACTGGTCGCGAGTTCGGTCAAGGAGCGGGTCTGCTCGTTGCGGCCGACCGATTCGGTGATCATCGCCGCCATGTGCTCCATGGCGTCGGCGACGCCGGCGGTATTCACGTTGGCTTCCTCGGCGGCACTGGCCATGGTCGTGCTCTGCTGATCGGACACGTTGGCGGTCGTCGTCATGTCGCTCGCCGTCGTGCCGAGCCGCGTGGCGAGCGAGGCGAGGCGCTCCAGGCTGTCGTGAATGTGCGCGTCGAAGCCGGTACAGCATTCGACCAATCGTTCGCCCTTGGCCTTGGCCTCGGCGTGGGAGGTCTCGACGTCGTGCAGCAGCGTCTCGATCTGGCGGCCGATGTCGCGGTTGCGCCAGACGGTCAGCGCGACCCCCACTGCCAAAACGGCGAGACAGATGGCGAGCCCGATCGCCACCGCCTGATTGCGCAGCCCGACATAGACGTCGACCGGCATGGCAACGTGCAGCGCCCCGATCGGCTGTCCCGCGAAGTCGATGACCGGTGCCACGCTCTCCGCATAACGAACGCCGTCGAGCGTGCGCCGTCCGAGCACCACCGACCCGTCGCTGCTTTCGCGCAGGATGTCCGGGTCGATTTGCCAATTCTCGCCCTCGAACGTGCTCGCCACGTAGCGGCCGCGATCGGTATTTGCCGCGAGGTCGATCGCGTCCGCGTACATGAACAGGCTCGCCTCGATCCCGTTGCGCTCGGCAAACGACCGGACGAAGCCTTCGTCGAGCGCGAGGCCGATCTCGACCGTGCCGACGTGGCGGCCGTCCTGCGTCACGGGCACGACCCCGCGTATCCCGACACCGCCGCGACCGCGCTCCAGGCCGCCCACGGCACGCTGCTCGGCATTCGCATCCAGCACCGTCCGGCGAAAGCTCGAAAGATCGTCGCCGTACTTGTCCGGCATGTGGGCGCGGAAGAAGGAGGTCGCGGGTGAGACGTGGAACTGCATCTGGCGGGCGCCGATCGACCGCTGCAGGTCCTCGAATCCACTGACGGTCAGCGCCGCCAGCCGATCGCGATCGCCCGCGGCGAACGCCTCGCGCACCGGCGGCAGCAGGGCGTAGATGCGCGCGCCGGCCACGGCCGTATTCACCACTTGGCGGACTTCGAGATCGAACTGGCGCTCCAGCGCCGCGAGTTCCCGCTGCGCGGCCATGTCCGTCACCCGGTCGAGGACCAGGACTTGGGACAGGGCGACGGCGAAGCCGGTCGCGGCGATGATCACCGCGGCGTTGACGGCGAGGCGGCGCGTAATGTTCATCGATCGAATCCATGGCGGTGGTTCGGTGGCGACAGGTTTACGGCCACTTTCCTAAGCCTGGGTTAGCCCGACCGGGCTTTCGTGCCATGTGCTCCGGCCTAGGCAGCGTCACGCACGGCGTTTAGTCCAATGCCGACCCTTCACCTCGCCCGAAAGGACCCCTCCCGATGCAGGACGCCACGCGCCTCGTGACCGGCGGCCGCCAGCACGGCGACGAGCCCCATCTCGTCAATCCGCCGGTCTGCCGTGGCTCGACCGTGCTGTTTCCCACCCTCGACGCCCTCGAGGGTCGCAAGCAGCGGGGCGGTCTGACCTACGGCCGCTACGGCACGCCGACCACTTTCGCTCTGCAGGACGCCTTCGCCGAACTCGAGGGGGCCGACGGCTGCCGGGCGCTGGCCAGCGGCAAGGCGGCGATCGCGGTGGCGCTGACGGCCCTGGTACAGGCGGGCGACCATATCCTCGTCACGGACAACGCCTACGGCCCGACGCGCCACTTCTGTGACCACGTGTTGGCCCGCTTCGGCGTCGAGACGACCTATTTTCCGCCGATGATCGGGGCTGGCCTCTCTGCGTGGATGCGGCCGAATACCCGCGTCGTGTTCACCGAGGCGCCCGGCTCGCAGACCTTCGAGGTGCAGGACATCCCGGCCCTCGCGCGTGTTGCCCGCGCGCACGGCGCCTGGACGCTGCTCGACAACACCTGGGCCACGCCGCTCTATTTCCGACCGTACGACCACGGCGTCGACGTTACGATCCACGCCGCGACCAAGTACGTGGTCGGCCATTCGGACGCGATGATGGGCCTGATCACCTGGAAAGGGGACGTGGGCCCGCACATCGAAGCCGGGGTCGGGGACTTCGGCGCGCCCTCGGCGCCGGACGACTGCTATCTGGCCCTGCGCGGCCTGCGCACCATGGGGGTGCGGCTCGCGCATCACCAAAAGGCCGCTCTCGAGGTGGCGGCGTGGCTCGACCGGCGGCCCGAGGTGCGGCGTGTCCTCCACCCGGCCCTGCCCTCCTGTCCCGGCCACGATGTGTTCCGGCGCGATTTCCACGGCAGTTCCGGCCTGTTCGCGATCCTCCTCGCGCCCGTCGAGCGGTCGGCGGTCGCCGCCATGCTCGACGGCATGAAGCTGTTCGGCATGGGCTACAGCTGGGGCGGCTACGAGAGCCTGATGATCCCCGCCCACCCGCGCCGGACCGCCGAACCCTGGACGGAGGAAGGCCCCCTGCTGCGCCTGCACATCGGGCTGGAGGCCGTCGAGGACCTGATCGCCGATCTGGAGGCGGGATTCTCGCGTCTGCGCGCGGCCGCTTAAGCTCGCCTTAACCAAGGGCTGCCAGCCTGGACGGCATGTCGACGTGCCGCCCCCTCGCCCTCGCCCTGCTGCTTGGCCTCGCCGCCGCCTTCTCGGCGGTTGATGCCGCAGCTTCGCCTTGCGACGATGCGATTCGCCGCGTCGAACGGGAGACGGAGCTGCCGGCGGGCCTGCTCCGCGCGATCGGTTTGGTCGAGAGCGGACGGACCACGGACGCCGGCTACGCGCCCTGGCCGTGGACGGTCAACTCGCCCGAGGGCGGAACCTATCTGGACAGCCGATCCGCCGCCCTCGCCCGCATCGAGGCCCTGCAAGGCCGTGGGCACCGCAACATCGACGTCGGCTGTATGCAGATCAACCTGCGGTTTCACCCCGATGCCTTCGCCACCCTGGACCAAGCCCTCGATCCCCTGGCCAACGTTCGCTACGCGGCGAGCTTTCTCCAGGCGCTGAAGCACGAGACCGGCACCTGGCAGGGCGCCATCGGTCGCTATCACAGCGCAACGCCGGACTTGGCGCGAGCCTATCGCGAGCGGGTCGCCGGTCGTTGGGATCGCACGCCGCCGGCCCCGGTCGAGGTGGCCGAGGCGCCGCCGAGCCGAACGGATCGCGACCCCGCGCTCGGCGGCGTGATGGCGCGGTCGCTGGCGCCGGCGGCGGGTGGCGTTCGGCTGGCCGAGACCACCCCGCAGCGCGCCGCGCACGGCGCGATCCCGCTGGTCGCCCGTCATGTTCGGCCGGCCGCCTTCGCGCCGGCTAGCCGCGAGACCGATCCCGCCTCGCTCGGAACCTTCACCGGCCGCTGAGACGGTCTTCGCTCATTCCCCGGGCCGGGGCTGCTCTCCGCCCGTCCGCTCGGCGCGCAGCGCGGCGATCTCCTGGCGCAGCGCCCGCAGTTCGACCATCACCTCGTGATGATCCAGTTTCTGTTCCTGTGCATCGTCGTCGTGCACCTCGGTCATCGCGTTGACGATGATGGCGATGAACAGGTTCAGCACGGCGAAGGTGGTGAGCAGGATGAAGGGCACGAAGAACGCCCAGGCCCAGCCATGCACCTCCATGACCGGGCGGACGATGCCCATCGACCAGC
>JBMCMJ010000239.1:0-4441 GCA_048615135.1 Pseudomonadota bacterium | reverse complement strand
GGCGTGCTCGGTGCCTGGTACGCCCGGCCGCACACCAAGTGCGTCGCCGTGATGGGCGACGGCAGCTTCGGCTTCAATGCCGGCGAGATGGAGACGCTGGTGCGCACCAAGGCACCGGTCACCCTGATCGTCCTGTCGAACGCCGTGTTCGGCTGGATCAAGGCGGGGCAGAATTCGGGCTTCGGCCAGCGCTTCTACTCGGTCGACTTCGGCCGGACCGACCACGCGGCCGTCGCCGAGGCGTTCGGCGTCAAGGCGTGGCGCGTCGAAGACCCGGCCGAGGTACGCAGCGCCCTGGCTGCGGCCTTCGCCCACGACGGCCCGAGCCTCGTCGACGTCGTGGTTCAGCCCTTGCACGAAGCCGCCGCTCCCGTCACCGAATGGATCGCCTGATCCCCCAACCCCACCCGGAGGACCATCCATGACCCGCTTCGACCGCCGCTCGGCCCTGAAGCTCGGCGCCGCCGGCGCCGCGTTGTCCGCCTTCTCGCCGCTCGGGGCGCTCGCCCAGGGCGGCAGCTACCAGTGGGGCTCGTCCTCGATCGGCTCCACCGGCTACGTCATCATGGAGGGCCTCGCCGCCACCGTGAACCGCCACACCGACATGCAGCATGCCTCGATGGCCACCAGCGGCGGCACCGAGAACATGCAGCTGTTCCACGAGGGCGTGATCCAGTTCGGCCAGACCACCTCGACCGACTGGCTGCCGGCGCGCGAGGGCATGGAGCCCTACCCGCAGCCGATCACCGTCCACCAGATGTTCGCCTACACGCTGTTCAACTGCACGCCGATGGTGCGCGCCGACAGCGACATCCGCACCCTCGAGGACCTGCGCGGCCGCCGGCTGATGCCGTCGCCGGCCGGCAGCTCGACCGCCACCATGTGGAACGTGCTCCTGAGTGCGGCCGGCCTCGTCGACGAGGTGCGCTGGACCTACGGCTCCTGGCGCGAGACCTACGACGCGCTGCGCGGCGGCGCGGTCGACTGCATCCCCTCGCTGCTCACCAACGGCCGCCCCTCGCCGATCATGGCCGAACTGGTCGCGACCACGCCCGTGCGCATCCTGCCGGTCAGCCGCGAGCTGATCCGGGAGGCCCAGGCGCTCAACCCCGGCATCTCGCTCGGCCCCATCCCGGGCGGTGCCGTCGACGGCATCACCGAGGACACCATGGCCGCCTCGTTCGCGGGCGTGCTCGGCGCCTCGCCCGAGGTCTCGGAGGAGGTGGCCTACGCGTTGATGACGGCCATCTTCGACAACGTCGAGGAAGTGCGCGACCTCGGCGTCCAGTTCCAGGACATCGACCCGGCCTTCGGCGCCGACTTCCTCGTCGCCGGCTTCCCGATCCACAAAGGGGCGGCGCGCTTCTACAAGGAACGCGACCTGTGGAAGGACGACATGGTCGAGGCGTCCTGATCGCCGCCGCCCGTTGAGCGCCTTCTTGACCCGGATCGCGTCACCCTTCGACGCGATTCCGGGGCCGGTCCTGCTCCGCCTGCTGTTCGGCGTGCTCGCGGTCGTCTACGTGGCCGGGCACGTCGTCCAGGTGCAGAGCTACGTCCTGCCGGCCGGCCAGTTCAAGATCTGGCACGTCGGCGGCGCGGTGCTCCTGATCGCGCTCGCGCTCGCCGGACGCAGCCCGAGCCGGCTCGCAACCCTCGCGCATCTGGCGCTGGCGGCGCTCGCCGCCTTCACCATCGCCTACGTCTTTGCCGAGCACGACCAGCTCACCTCGCGCCGGTCGTTCATCCCCAACACGACCGACCTCTGCATCGCCGCTCTTCTCCTGGCACTCTGCCTCTACACCTCGATGCGCGAGTGGGGCTGGATCGTCAGCGCGCTCGCGGTGCTCGGCCTGCTCTACGGCTATTACGGCGACACGCTGCCCGAGGGCATCTTCTACCACGGCGGGCTGAGCCTGCGCCGGCTGCTCTCGACCACCTCGATCCCCTTCTTCAACGGCCTTCTGGGCGGGCTCTCGGAGCTGTCGGCCGGCACCATCTTCCCCTTCATGCTGTTCGCCGCCGCCCTGCACACCACCGGCTGCGTCACCTTCATCATGCAGGCGGCCTATCGCATGGCCGGGCGGACCCGCGCCGGGCCGGCGCAGATCGCGGTGATCTCGTCCGGCTTCATGGGCATGGTCTCGGGCTCGAGCGTCGCCAACGTCGCCTCGACCGGGGCGCTCACCATCCCGCTCATGAAACGGGTCGGCTTTCGGCCCGAGTTCGCCGGTGCCGTCGAGGCCGTCGCCTCCACCGGCGGTCAGATCACCCCGCCGGTGATGGGCCTCGCCGCCTTCCTGATCGTCGGTCTCACCGGCATTCCCTATGGCGACGTGATCGTCGCCGCCGCCCTGCCGGCGCTGATCACCTATCTCTACCTGATGTTCGCCGTGCATCTCCGTGCGGTGAAGGCCGGCCTCGATGCCACCGGCAACCCGGAGCTGGCGCGCGAATTCGAAGGCACGGACACCCTCGGCCGCCTGTCGCTGCGTCACCTGCACTTCTTCGTCGCGGTCGGCTGGCTGGTCTGGCGGCTCTTGGAGACCAACCTCGCCGGACGCTCCGCCATGGAGGCGACCGCCCTGCTGCTCGCCCTGTTCGTGCTCCGCGAGCTGGCGACGAGTTGGCGCGGCCTCGCGTCCATCCTCGGCAATCTTCTGGTTCTGATCGGCCGGACGGCCGCCGACGCGGCGCTCAAAGGCGCCCAGGTCGCGGTGGTGGTCGCGGTGATCGGCGTGCTGGTCGACATCCTGGCGGTGACCGGCTTCGCCCAGAAGCTCTCCTTCGCCATGCTGGAGCTGGCCGGCGGCGATCTCGTCCTCCTCCTCCTGGTCGCGGCCCTCGCCTGTCTCGCCTTCGGCCTGGGCCTGCCCACCTCGGCCGCCTATATTCTGGTGGCGCTGCTCGGTGCGCCTGCGCTGGTCAACCTCGGCGTGCCGCTGCTCGCTGCGCACTTCTTCGTCTTCTTCTTCGCCAACGCGTCGGCGATCACCCCACCGGTCGCCATCTGCTGCCTCGTCGCCGCCAAGATCGCCGATGCCGGCTTCTTCCGGACGAGCTTCATCGCCGTCCGGCTCGGCCTGCCGGGCTTCGTCCTGCCGTTTCTCTTCGTCGCCCACCCGGAACTGTTGGGCATCGACACGACGCTCGCCGAGGCGCTGCTGATCGCCGCCATGGCGCTGGCCGGGGTGATCGCGCTCAACGTGGTGCTGGAGGGCCATCTGTTCGCGCCGCTCCATTGGGGGGAACGCGTGGCCCTCCTACCGGCCGCGCTCGGCCTGCTGCACCCGAGCCTCTGGGCGTCGGTGGTGGGACTCGCCCTCTTCGCGCTGATCGCGCTTCGGCAGATCCGCGCTCAGCGGGCCCAAGCGGGCATATCGCCCGGCTGAACCAGCGTCACCGCCCCGCCGAGCGGTGCGGGCAGCGCATAGCCGCCCGCGACCTGCATCGCGCCGGCTGCGGCGAGGGCGACCGACGTCGTGGCAAGATCGGCGGAGCCCAGCGCCACGGCCGCGATCACGGGCGCCGCTACCGGAACGGGCGCCACATGGGCCTCGACCCAGACCGGCTCCGCGAACACCAGCACGCCCCGCTCGAGCGCGATCAGCCGCCGCCCGTCGGCCAGGGACACGGCCGGGCGGTCGACGAACCGAGCGAAGCGCTCGCCCGCCTCGGCCGGATCGGCGACGGCCAGCAGCACCGCCTCCAGCGACTCGACGGCATTGGCCTGGGTCGTCCAGCGGCGCTGCCAGACCAGATCGGGCGTATGGTGCGTCAGCACCTGGATGCGGCCCTCCGGCATGGTGTTCGGCGGGACGCGGACGACGGTGAAGGCCGCCTCGCCCGTCCCGCCCTCGGCTAGTTCGACCAACCGGCGCAGATGGACCGGCGGCTGCGCGTCGAAGCCGGCCACGCGCAACCGTGCCCGCTCGGCTTCCGCATCGGCCACCGTGAAGGCGATCAGGTGCAGACCTCGATAGCGCGCCAGTTGCCGATGAAACTGGCGGGCAAGCGGCGTATCGCCGACCGCGGTCAGGAACTCCAGATAGCCCGCCCCCAGCATCGCGCAGCGATTGGCCATGCCCGCCGGCACGGGGCCCTCGGGCGAGGCATTCATCTGCCGGGTGAAGGGCGTGAGGGTGAAACCCATCGCCGCCAAGGCCGCCTCTGCAGCCTGCATCTCGGCAGCGAACCACGCCACGTGATCGAGAAAGACCTCCCCGGCTCCCGGCACCTGTCGTCGCATGGCACACCCTCCTGGCAGGACCGCGCCGGCGGTCCGGAAGTTCCGTCATAGGGACGCGGAGCGCCGGGGAAAACCGCTCGACGCGCGCGCCCGAAATGCCATGCGCCTGCGGTCGCCGTGCCGGCACCTGCCTTCGGGACCGTCCGTGCTCGCGGAGATTGTCTCCTTGGCGGATGGTATCATTTTTGCTGA
>JBMCMJ010000238.1:0-4487 GCA_048615135.1 Pseudomonadota bacterium | reverse complement strand
GTAGCGACGGCAGCGCCGTCGCTTGGGGGGCGCGGGGGGCCAAAAGCCCCCCGACCCTTCCTTCTTCCGTCGTCAGCTCGCCGCCGCTTCCAGCGCCGGCGCTTCCCTGATGTGGCCTTCGAGGGTTTTGGGGAGGGGGCCGCCGGTGGCCCAGTCGAGCAGTTCGACGGTGTGGACGATCGGCACGGGCGACTTGCCGGCCAATTGGGTCATGCAGCCGATGTTGCCGGTGGCGACGAGGTCGGGCTTGGTCTTGTCGATGTTGGCGAGCTTGCGGTCGCGGAGTTGGGTGGCGATTTCGGGCTGGAGGATGTTGTAGACGCCGGCGGAGCCGCAGCAGAGGTGGCCTTCGGGCACGCCGCGCACCTCGAAACCGGCCTGGGCGAGCAGGGTCTGCGGCTCGGTCTTGAGTTGCTGGCCGTGCTGCATCGAGCAGGCGGAGTGGTAGGCGATGCGTTGGCCGGTGGTGCGCACGGGCGGCATCAGGCCCAGTTCGAGCATCACCTCGGTCACGTCCTTGGCGAGGGCGGCGACGGCGGCGGCCTTGTCCTTCAGCGCCGGGTCCTCGCGGAACATGTAGCCGTAGTCCTTGAGGGTGGTGCCGCAGCCGGATGCGTTGGCGACGACGGCATCGAGCCCTTCGCCGCCGCCTTCCTTCGTCTCCTGCCACCACGCTTCGACGTTGCGCGCGGCCTGGGCGTGGCTGGCCTCTGCCTTGCCGATGTGGTGGGCCATCGAGCCGCAGCAGCCCATGCCGCGGGCGATCACCACCTCGACGCCGTGGCGGGTGAGGAGCCGCACGGTCGCCTCGTTGATGCCCGGATCGAGCACCTGCTGGGCGCAGCCGGTGAGGAGCGCCACCCGCATCCGGCGCGGTCCCTCGGCGGGGATCACCTGCGGGCGCTCGAGCGGCGAGGGTTTCGCCAACTTCGCCGGCGCGAGGTCGAGCATCGCCCGCATCCGGCCGCGCAGGATGCCCTTCACGGGCCGGCCGAGGACGGCGCCGCGAAGCGCCCAGCGAAAGGCCCAGGGCCGCGGGATCAAAAAGGCGAGCAGCGAGCGGAGTGCCCGGTCGTGCCACGGCCTCTGGTAGGTCTCTTCGATGTAGGCGCGGGCGTGGTCGATCAGGTGCTGGTAGTGCACGCCCGACGGGCAGGTGGTCATGCAGGACAGGCAGGAGAGGCAGCGGTCCAGGTGGCGCACCACCTGCTCGCTGGCGGGCCGCTCGTTCTCCAGCATGTCCTTGATCAGGTAGATGCGGCCGCGCGGGCTGTCGAGTTCGTCGCCGAGCAGCACGAAGGTCGGGCAGGTGGCCGTGCAGAACCCGCAGTGCACGCAGGTGCGGAGGATCTGGTTGGCTTCCCTGAGGTCCGGATCCTGGAGTTGCGCCTCGGTGAAATGGGTCTGCACGGGTCCACCCTCGGCCGAAGAAGTGCGTTCGGGGCAGCTTAGGGCGCTCGGCCCCGAGGGCAAGCTCAGGCCGTGGGCAGAACGTGGAAGCCGGGGCTCGCGGGCGGCTCGGCCGGGGTGACCGCGACGCGGTCGACCCGCGCGAGCGCCGGCCCGTCGTGGCAGCGGGCGATCACCGCTTCGACCGCTTCCGGCGGGCCGGCCAGCAACGCCTCGACGGTGCCGTCGCGACGGTTGCGGCCAAAGCCGTCGAGACCGTGCGCCCGGGCCGTGTCGGCGAGCCAGGCGCGATAGCCCACGCCCTGCACGCGCCCTTCGATGCGCAACGCCACACAGCGAACCGTCTCGTTCATCATCACCTCGCCAAGCCAGAAAAAACCCGCTGGCGGGGAGGTTCGCCAGCGGGCCAATCGACGGAGCCGCGGAGCTCCTGCTGGGTGGCACCCTTCTCAGGGTCACGCCGTTCGATGCGAGAAGCGTGCCAACTCGCATTCGGGCGAAAATCGAGGCGCATCGAGACGCACGCCCGCCACGCGCTGCACAGCCTTTCGGCACGACCGACGAAGGCTGCCCACATCGCCATCACGGGTTGCCGTCGCGTCCGACGAGGTCGCGCCACGCGCGCAGCCGGTCGGCGCAGTGCGGGCCGTCGACGTGGTAGTGCGGCGGCAACTCGCAAAGCAGCACCGTGTCGGGCTGCACGCGCAGGCGTGGCAGCAGGCGCTCGAAGGGAATGTCGCCGTAGCCGAGCGGCAGATGGAGGTCGCCGAGGCCGAAGGCCATGGTCTCGGAGGGCGAAAAACCCCTGACCGTCTGCGGCAGGCCGAAGCTGTCGTGCATGTGGACGTGGCCCGCCACCTCGGCGAAGCGCTCGACCTCCGCCTCGAAGTCGAGGCCCGTGGCGGTGCAGTGCAGATAGGCATGGCTGATGTCGAGGCAGCCCACCACGTTCGGATGGTCGACGCCCTCGATCTCGGCGGCGAGGCGCGCGGGGCTCGCCGTGTAGATGCCGGGGCCGGTCGGAAACAGGGTCTCGAGCGCGATGCGGACGTTCGCCCGGCCCGCCGCGTCGCCCAGATAGCGGAGCGCCTCGCGCTCGCGGGCATGCAGCGCGTCGAGTTCGGCCTGCGGGCGCTGCTCCACCACGCCCGTGTGCAGCACCAGCACCGACGCGTTGACCGCCTCGCAGACCTGCAGGTAGCCCAGCACCGCCTTGCGGAAGAGGGCATCGTGGCGCGGGTCCATGAAATTGGCGGCAAGCGGGCCGTGGGCGGTGTAGCGCAGACGGTGGCGCGCACAGAGCCGCTCCAGTTCGCGCAGCCGCGGGGCGAACGGCCGGCCGCCGACCACCACGTCCATGCCGCAAAGCGAGAGTTCGGCGTGGCTGGCGCCCAGTTCGGCGATGCGCGCGAGATCCGGATCCAGCCCCGAAAGATCGCGGGCCTGCGAGGTGGAGAAGCCGAAACCGGCGATGGTCGGGCTCAAAGCGCGCTCCCTGGGTTAGGCGACGCGGCTGCCATGACGCAAAACGATCCAGCGGTCCACCGCGTGGCTCAAGGTTGCAAGGGCCTCGTCGATCGTCAACCAATGGGCGATATGCCCCGGCTCGCGCGGCGGGCCCAGCCGAGCCCCCACGTCCAGCCGATGGTAGCGGCAGAGCTTGTGGCGGGGCGGTTCGCCGTCCTCGGGGTCGTGGTAGTGCCGGGCGTGGTCGAGCAGACCACCCACCCGGACCGCGTAGCCGGTCTCCTCCAACGCCTCGCGGACCAGCGCGGCGGCGGCATCCTCGCCCGGATCGATGCCGCCCCCCGGCAACTGGCGATAGCCCTCGTGGTCGACCACCAAGAGCCGCGCCCGCTCGTCGAAGCCGAGCCCGTAGACCACCGGGCGATCGCGCCAGCCGCGGGTCGCCCCGAGCCGACCGAAGACCGGGACGGTGTCGAAGGGCGGCGGCGCTGCCGGCATCACGTTGCCAGGAGCTTCTGGAGGGCCCGGGCGATCGCGACGGTGGCGAGATGCAGTTCGCGCACCGGCACCCGCTCGTCGGCCCGGTGCGCGTTCGCTTCCTCGATCGTCCGCGGGCCCGCCCCGAACAGGACGGTCGGGATGCCGGCCTCGGCGTAGTGGCGGGCATCGGTGTAGAGCGGCACGCCCGCGAGCCCAACCGGCTCGCCGAGCACCGCCGACGCCTCCTCCGCCAGCGCCTCGCCCAGCCTGCGGCTCGCCGGCGTCTCCTGCAAGGGCTCGGCGAGAAGCAGCCGGCGCACGGTCACCTTGGCCCCCGGCACGGCCGCGACAGCACCCTCGATCAGCCGCGTCAGGCCGGCCTCGACCTCGCCGCCGTTCTCCTCGGGGATCAAGCGGCGATCGAGGCGCAGCCGCACCCGGTCGGGTACCACGTTGGTGTTGATGCCACCCCGGATCAGCCCGACCGTCAGCTGCGGGCTGCCGATGCCGGCGACCGCCGAGGTGCGGGCGGCCAGCTTCGGTCGCTCCGCGTAGAGGGCCTGCAGCACGTGGGTCGCGGCCTCGAGCGCATCGATCCCGGTGGCGGGCTTGGCCGCGTGGGCGGAGCGGCCCACGACCTCCACCTCGAGGTGCAGGCAGCCATTGTGCGCGGTCACCACGCTGTAGGGAAAGCCCGCGCACACCACCAGATCCGGATGGCTCAGCCCCTGCTCCAGGAGCCACCCCGGGCCGATCGCGCCACCGGCCTCCTCGTCCCAGGTGACGTGCAGTTCGACCGTCCCGTGCGCGACCTCGCCCACGGCCTCGAGCGCGAGCAGGGCGAAGGCGTAGGCAGCGATGTCCGACTTCGAGACCGCGGCCCCCCGACCGTAGAGCCAGCCGCCGACGAGGGCACCGCCATAGGGATCCTGGGTCCACCCGTCGCCCGGCGGCACGACGTCGCCGTGGGCGTTGAGGGCAATAATCGGGCCGGAACCGAAGCGGCGGCGGACGATCAGGTTGGTGGCGCTCACCATCCCGTGGGCGCGGACCGTCTCGGCGGGTACGGGATGGCGCTCGACCGTGAGCCCCAACTCCTCCAGATCGTGCGCGCACGCCTCGGCGGCGGC
>JBMCMJ010000237.1:0-4489 GCA_048615135.1 Pseudomonadota bacterium | reverse complement strand
CCAAAAGCCCCCTGTCTTGTTCTGCTTGTTCTGCTTGTTCTGCCCGACGACCGAACCCATCGAATGCGTCGCTCCACTAGTCGCCGCCGCCCCAGGTCAGGAACAGGCCGACGTCTCCGAGGAGGCCGCCGGGATAGTCGAGGATGCGCGCCTCGATGCCGTAGCCAAGTGGCCGGGCACGCTCGTCGTACAAGCGGTAGAAGGTCGCGGCCTTGCCGGTCAACGTCGACGGCCAGTCGCCGCGGCCGGCGCTCACGGCGCGCCCCTTGTCGGTCAACACCGAAGAGGGAAAGCGCAGCACCTCCACCTCGGTGTGGCTTTCGGCCAGGGCGTTCTGCACCCGGAGGCGCAGCCGCGCAAGGTCGTCGCCGTCGATCGAGCCCGCCATGAACTCTTGAATTATGGCCATTTCCTCGGCCTCGAGCTTGGCCCGTTTGGCGGCGGCCTGCTCGGCCTTCTCCAGCTCGATCTCGGCCATCCGTCGGCGCAGATCGGCGGCGGAGACAACCGGCGCCGAGGGTGAAGACAGATCGTCGTTGCTGCTCATGTCCGGCACTCCTTCGTTTGCAACAGGCTAGCCGAAAGCGCTCGGCGCGTCAGCCGTTCTCCAGGGCCTCGGCCAGCTCCAGCCAGCGTTCCTCCAATGAGGCCTCGTCCGCGCGCAGGCGCGCCAGGTCGGCCGCCAGTCGCTCTGCGGTCTCGGGCTCACGGAGATAGAGCCCGCCGTCGGCGAGCTTGGCCTCGACATCGGCGATCGCCGCGTGGACCTTCTGCAGGTCGCGCTCGGCCTTCTGCACCTCTCGCTCCCTGCGGCTGCGCTCCTTGGCGGGGGTGGTGAATGCCCCGGACTTGGCCTTGGCGGATTTCGGCTCCGGCGTTCGTACCGGCTCGGCTGCGGTCGCCTCCCGCTGGGCCAGCATGTCGCTGTAGCCGCCGGCATATTCGACGAGATTCGGCCCCGGCTCGAAGGCGATGGTCGCCGTGACCACGCGGTCGAGGAAGTCGCGGTCGTGGCTGACCACCAGGAGGGTGCCATCGTAGACAGCGAGGGTTTCGACCAGCACGTCGAGCGTGTCGATGTCCAGGTCGTTGGTCGGCTCGTCGAGCACCAGCAGGTTGGCGGGCCGGGCGAGGATGCGGGCGAGCAGCACGCGGTTGCGCTCGCCGCCGGAGAGCGCCCGGCAGGGGGTGCGGATCTGCGCCTCGTCGAACAGAAAGTCTTTCAGATAGCCGACGACGTGGCGGCGTTGGCCCTGCACGTCGACCGTGTCGCCGCCCTCGGGGCAGAGCACCTCCCAGGGCGTCTTGGCAAGGTCCAGTTCGGTGCGGTCCTGGGTGAAGGTCTGCATGACCAGCCGCGTGCCGTGCTTGACCGATCCGGTATCGGGCTCGAGCGTACCGGTGAGCAGGGCGAGCAGAGTCGACTTCCCCGCGCCGTTGGGGCCGACCAGGCCGATCCGGTCGCCCTTCAGGATGCGGGTGGAGAAGGGCGGCACGACCAGCCGCCCGTCGTAGCTCTTGGAAATGCCCTCGGCTTCGATGACGACCTTGCCCGAGGCCGGGGCCGAAGCGGTCTCCAGCTTGGCGCTGCCCATCACCCGGATCTGCCGGGCGCGTTCGGATCGGAGATCCTGCAGCCGGCGCAGCCGGCCCTGGTTGCGCTTGCGCCGTGCGGTGATGCCCTCGCGCGACCAGGCGGTCTCCTCCTTGATCCGCTTGTCGAGCTTGGCGCGGGCCTGGACCTCCTGTTCGAGCAGCGCCTCCATCGCCGGTTCGAGGTCGCGGAAGGGCACGTCGAGGGCGGTGATCCGGCCCCGGTCGAGCCACCAGCAGGTGGTGGCGAGGGCGTCGAGAAAGGCTCGGTCGTGGCTGACGACGACCAGTGCTGCCGGCGACGCCTTCAGGCGTTGCTCCAGCCAGAGGATGGTGGCGATATCCAGATGGTTGGTCGGCTCGTCGAGGAGCAGGGCGTCGGCGTCGACCCCGAGCGTCCGGGCAAGCGCGAGACGCCGCCGTTGGCCGCCCGAGAGCGTCGCCGGGTTCGCCGCCGGATCGAGGTCCAGTTCGGCCAGCAGCGCGTCGGCCTCGTGGGGCGGGATGCCCTCCGGAGCCTCCACGTCCGCCCGGCACAGCCAGTCGTGGCAGGTGGGGGCTCCGTCCAGCACCGGTGCCTGCGGCAGATAGGCCAGCCGTGCGCGAGGCGCGGTGGCCCGCGTCCCGCCGTCGAGTTCCAGCTGTCCGGCCAGGACCTTCATGAGCGTGGACTTGCCGGCCCCGTTGCGCCCAACGAGCGCGATCCGCGCCTTGGGCTCGAGCGCGAGGGCGAGGTCGTCGAACAGCACCCGCTGGCCGATGGCGAGACGGGCGTTCTCGAGGGTGAGGAGGGGGGGCGCCATGGGCGGGTGATTGGCGATGCGCCGGAGCCGGGTCAAGGGGGTGCGTTTGCAGCGGCCGCGCGTTCGGGTAGAGCTTCGCCCCCATGCCGGGTGGAGAAAGGCAACCATGGACGAGTTGGAAGCCCTGTTCGCGGCGCTCGGTGTCCAGGACCCGAAGGCGCTGGACGAACCGGCGGCAGTGGTGGACCGGATCACCCGCCTCTACGAACGCAGCGCCGAGGCGATCCGCACGGCGTTCCAGGCGTTCGAGGCCGGTGAGGAGCCGGCGGCCCCGGACACCGCGACCTATCCCTTCGTCGGCCTCAAGGTCGACCCGGACCGGCTCAATATCGATGCCCGACTCGCGTTCGGGGCGCTCACCGATCCGGGCGTGTTCGGCACCACCCTGACGCGGCCGGGACTGCTCCGCAGCTACCTGCTCGACAATGTGGGGCGGCTCATGACCCATCACGGCGTGCCGATGGTGGTCGGTCGCTCGAACCGGCTCATCCCGCTGCCGTTCGTCGTCGATCGCTCGGGCCTGGAACTCGCGGGCGAGCGGACGGCCGAGCTCTGGAGCCGCTTCGTCCTGCCGGATCTCCGCTATACCGATGACCGGGTCGCCAACGGTTTCTACCGCGAGCCGAGCGAACCGATCCAGCCGCTGAGCCTCTTCACGGCCGAGCGCACGGACTATTCGCTGCAGAGGCTCTACCACTACACCGCCACCGCTCCCGAATACTTCCAGCGCTTCGTCCTCTTGACCAACTATCAGCGCTACGTCGACCGCTTCGTCGAGTTCGGCCGGCGGATCGTGTTCGAGACGGACGAGTTCAGCGCCCTGATCGAGCCGGGCAACGCCATCACCGCGCCGCCGCACGTCGATCTCGCGGGTCCCTCGGGCACGCCGCCCGCGCATCTGCCGCAGATGCCGGCCTATCACCTCTACCGGGGCGACCAGCGCGGCATCACCCTGATCAACATCGGCGTCGGCCCGTCGAATGCGCGCACCATCACCGATCATCTGGCGGTGCTACGGCCGCATTGCTGGGTCATGCTCGGCCATTGCGCGGGCCTCAGGCGCTCCCAGCAGTTGGGCGACTACGTGCTGGCGCACGGCTATGTCCGCGACGACCACGTGCTGGACCAGGAACTGCCGCTGTTCGTGCCGGTGCCGCCGATCGCCGAGGTGCAGGTGGCGATGCAGGCGGCGGTGGCGAAGGTGACGGGCCTCGAAGGTCTGGATCTCAAGACCCGGATGCGCACCGGCACCGTCGCCACCACCGACAACCGCAACTGGGAACTGCGCTACGCCGAACTTTACGAGCGGCTCAACCAGAGCCGGGCGATCGCCGTCGACATGGAGAGTGCAACCATCGCCGCCAACGGCTTTCGCTTCCGGGTACCCTACGGCACGCTGCTCTGCGTCTCCGACAAGCCGCTGCACGGCGAATTGAAGCTCAGAGGCATGGCCAACGCCTTCTACCAGCAGCGGGTGGCCCAGCACCTCGAGATCGGCATCGAGGCGATGCGCATTTTGCGCGAGGGCGGCACCGACGTGCTGCATTCGAGGAAGCTCAGGAGCTTCGACGAGCCGGCGTTTCGTTAGCCCGTTCCCGAGGAGGGACAGCCATGGTTCGCACCCCGCTCGTCGCCGTGCTCGCTGCCCTGATGTTGGCCTCGGCGCTGTACAACCCGCTCGCCGGCACGGCGGCGCGCTACAGCCAGGAGGCGGCGCTGGCCGCCGTGGCGATCTACGCGACGCTGCGGTCGACCAGTGCCGTGCTGGCGATCGCCCGTGACGCCGACGTCGGCGTCAGCTTTCCGGTCGAGGCGACGTTCAGTCCGGGGCAGACCCTGACGCCGATGACCCAGACGATCGAACGCTTCGCCGACATCATGTTCGTCGTGGCCCTCTGGTCGGGCCTGCTCGCGGTGCTGCTGGGGCCGACGGCGAGTGTCGGCGCGCTCGCGGCGGGTCTCTCGATCCTGGCGCTGGCCTTTCTGGCCCGACGCCGGAGGACGGCCGCACGGCCGATCCGCCGAGCGTTGCGCAGCGCCATCGCGCTGGGGCTCCTGTTCGCCCTGCTCCTGCCGCTCGCCTACAGCCTCGC
>JBMCMJ010000236.1:0-4506 GCA_048615135.1 Pseudomonadota bacterium | reverse complement strand
CCCTCTTCGCGGAAGCTCACGAGGCGACCCTTGCCCACCACGAAGTGGTCGTAAAGGGTGACGTCCAGCGCGGCGAGGGCTTCCACCGCCTCGCGGGTGGTGGCGATGTCCGCCGCCGACGGCGTCGGATCGCCCGAGGGGTGGTTGTGTACCAGGATGACCGCCACGGCCCCCAACTCCAGCGCGCGCTTGGCCAATTCGCGCCGGTAGAGCGGCGTGTGGTCGACCGTGCCCGTGGCAAGGCACTGGTCCTGCAGGAGCCGGTTGCCCGCATCGAGGAACAGCGCGTGGAAGGACTCGACCCTGGCGTCGGCGAGGCTCGCCTGCAGATAGCGGTGCAACTCGTCCGCCGAATCGATCAGCGGGCGGCGCTTGAAGGTCTCGGCCTGGGCCCGGAGCCCGATCGCGCGGACCGCGCCGAACAGCGCCGCCGTCCGCGCCACCGCGTCGTCCTCGGCGGGAAACCCCGCCACCGTGGCGAGGTGCGCGGCCTCGGCGGCGAGCACGCCGGACAGATCGCCGCAGGACTGCAGCAGGGCCTGGGCAAGGGGGCGGGTGTTGCCGCGCGGGATGGCGAAGAACAGCAGCAGCTCCAGCAGTTCCTCGTCGCCGAAGGCCCCGGCGCCACGGGCGAGAAACGCCTCGAGCGTCCGTGCCCGATGTTCGCTGCCGGGCTTGGGCCGCCAGGGCGCTTGGTTCTCGGCGAGCCCCGCCGCGGCCGGCGTGTCGAGCACCGCCGCCAGCGCCGCCAATTGCTCCGCATCGGCGAAGCGCCACGCCTTTTCCTCGGCGAGCCACTCGCCGCCCGCTTGGCGGAGCGCCTGATGAAACCGGAACGTGCGCCCGGTGACGCGGAAGCCCGCGCTGTCGGCCTCGACCTTCAGCCCCCGCTTGGCCAACTCGTCCTTGGGCTCGAGCGTCCCACGATGGCCGAGCAGATGGCTCCAGAAGGCCGAGGGCGCCATGGCGCGGCTACCACTCGGGATGGTGACGGCCGGCGGGCGACAGGGTGAACACCTCGCAGCCCGTGTCGGTGACGCCGATCATGTGCTCGAACTGCGCCGAGAGCTGGCGATCCTTGGTGACCACCGTCCAGCCGTCGCCGAGCAGCTTGGTCTCGAAGGTGCCGAGGTTGATCATCGGCTCGACGGTGAAGATCATGCCGGCCTCCAGCACGAGGCCTTCCCCCGGCCGGCCGTAGTGCAGGACCGACGGCGCGTCGTGGAACACCCGGCCGATGCCGTGGCCGCAATAGTCGCGCACCACCGAGCAGCGATGCGCCTCGGCGTGGCTCTGGATGGCGTGGCCAAGGTCGCCGAGCGTCGCCCCCGGACGAATGACGGCAATGCCCTTCCACAGCGCCTCGAAGGTCACCCGGCAGAGGCGGCGCGCTTTGAGCGGCGGGTTGCCGGCGAAGTACATGCGCGAGCTGTCGCCGTGCCAGCCGTCGAGGATGACCGTCACGTCGATGTTGAGGATGTCGCCGTCCTTCAGTTTCCGCTCGCCGGGAATGCCGTGGCAGACGACGTGGTTGAGCGAGATGCAGCTGGCGTGCTGGTAGCCGCGATAGCCGATGGTGGCCGAGGCGGCGCCGCGGGCCAGCGTCGCCTCGTAGCAGAGCCGGTCGAGCTCGGCGGTGGTGATGCCCGGCGCCACGTGCTCGCCCACTACGTCGAGCACCTCGGCGGCGACCCGGCCCGCCCGGCGCATCCCCTCGAACGCGGCGGGGCCGTGCAGCGGGACGGCTTGGCTCGGCTTGCGGGCGGTGTTGCGGTTCATGCTTCGGGGGTTTCCAGGTCGACGGGCAAGGGGTGGCTCAGGCGGATCCGTTGCGGGCTGACGGTGCAGGCATAGGCGAGCACCTCGACGCCGGCGGTAGCCGCCTGCCGGCAGGCCAGCGCGTAGGCGGGATCGGTTCGATCGGCCAGCCCGAAGACCTCGCAATCCTCTCTTTGTATCACGTAGAGCAAGACGGCCCGCTCGCCAATTGCCACTTGCGCCTGCAGCTCGCGCAGATGCCTCGCCCCCCGCGTGGTCACGGCATCCGGAAATCGCGCGAAGCGGCCGACTTTCCAGTGCACGTTCTTGATCTCGACCCAGCAGCGGCCGCGCGCCGGATCCTCCAGCAGCAGGTCGATCCGCGAGCGCTCGTTGCCGTAGCGGACCTCCGCGCGCAGCGAGGCATAGCCGGCCAACTCGGGCACCGCGCCCGCGGCCAACGCCTCGCGCACCAGCGCGTTCGGATGACCGGTGTTGATGCCGACCCACACCCCGTCCGCCGCCACCAACTCCAGCCCGAAGGCGAGCTTGCGCCCCACCGGCGCCGGCTTCAGCCGGACGGGCGCCCCCGCGACATCCAGCCCGGCCATCCGGCCCGGATTGGGGCAATGCGCCGTAACCACCGTGCCGTCGGCCAACTCGACGTCGGCGAGAAAGCGCTTGTAGCGACGGACCAGACGGCCCTCGACCAGGGATGCGGGCAACTCCATGACCCATTCAAGCCGCGCCGACGGGACTGGGCAAGGGCGGGCCGCGCGCCTATTCACCGGCCGAGCCACAAGGGAGGGAAGCCAACATGAGCGCGCCAGCGACCGCCGCCGTCATCGTCATCGGCAACGAGATCCTCTCGGGCCGGACCAAGGACGCCAATCTCTCCTACCTCGCCTCCAAGCTCGGCGAGGTCGGCATCCGCGTGATGGAGGCGCGCGTCGTCCCGGACCTGGAGCCGATGATCGTCGAGGCGGTGAATGCCCTGCGCGCCCGCTATGGCTACGTCTTCACCACGGGCGGCATCGGCCCGACCCACGACGACATCACCGCCGCCTGCATAGCCTCCGCCTTCGGCGTGCCCTTCGGCCGCAACGCCGAGGCCGAGGCGCGGCTGCGGGGCTACTACGACCCCGACCAAATCAACGACGCCCGCCTCTCCATGGCCGACATGCCCGAAGGGGCCGACCTGATCGACAACCCGGTCAGCATCGCCCCCGGCTTCCGCCTCGAGAACGTCTACGTGCTGCCGGGCGTGCCCAAAATCCTCCAGGCGATGGTCGACGGCCTCCTGCCCAACCTCCAGGGCGGCACCCCGATCGCCAGCCGCGCGCTCACCGTCTACGCCGCCGAAGGCGAAATGGCCGACATGCTCGCAACCGTCCAACAGCACTACCCGGACCTCGACCTCGGCAGCTACCCCTTCTTCCGCCAAGGCCGCTTCGGCACCACCCTCGTCGCCCGCGGCCCCGACGAAGCCCGCGTCGAAGCAGCCCACCAAGACCTCCGCGCCCGAGCCGAAGCGATGGGCGTCGAAAGCGCCGTCTTCGACGCCGCCACGACGATCTGAGGGAAGAGAAGGAAGAGGGAAGGTCGGGGGGCTTTTGGCCCCCCGCGCCCCCCGGAGACTGGGCGGAGGGCGGGCGACGAAAGTGCGAAATCGCCGGGTAAGGCGTTGGCGGGAAAGGCGAATTCAGGGAGTGGCTTCGTTGGGCAATACGGGGGCGAGCGCGTCGCGCTGGTGGCGGTAGGCCTCGAGCATACGCCACGCGGCATAAAGATCGGCCTGGGCGGTGGCGCGGTAGCGGTTGATCGCGCAAAAGCCACCCTGCACCCGCTTCTGGTTGGCAAGCAACGCCCCGCTGCTGGTGCCGGTGCCCACCACGACGGCCGCATCCAACACCTCGCTCTCCAAATGGTCGGCCTTCTCCAACCGCTGGAACGCACCCGCCATCCGATGCACCAGCGCCACCTCGAAGTCGTCCTCGGGCTCGAGCGTATCGATCAACACCGCCGCCCGCCGCAACCGATCCTCGACGTCGATCTCGCTCCTGGGCCCCTGCGCCCGAAGCCCGTGCGTCAACGCGTTCATGCTCGAGATCGCCTTGCCCGCCGCCGTCCGCGGCCCCGTCGACTTCGCCCCGTTCGCCCGATTGCGCGCCTTCACCGCAAACGCCTTCGTCTCCACCTTCGCCACCGCCATGACCCGTCTCCCGCAATGCAATCGGAGGATGAAACAAAAGGGTTTATATTCCTATATGCTCTTTCGGGCAGGGCGGCCACGGATGCACCGGATAGCGCGCGAACGCAGGTTCCGCACAATTCGAACCGATTTTTCGGTGAAATGTCCCGAAGGTGGTCGACGTGTTCGGGAGACCCTGATGGCTGGCCGAGACGTCGAGCCTCGCCTGCTTGCCGCGTTCGAGAAGCCCCCGTTGCACAGGGGGATGCACACCGTCGACGCGGTGATGCAAACCCTGCGCGAAGCGCCAGCGAACCGCGTCCAGCGAACGATTTTCGAGCAGGCGCTGGATCGGCTCAGCGCCAACGGGCCGCTGTGGCGCGCTCGGTTCAGTGATGGTGTGATCTTCTACGGCCGCCGGAACGCCCCATCGACCGCCGTATCCTTCCCGTGGCAACGCAACGCCGAGCCGAGGGCGTAGCCGGCACCTCCCGCGACGTGTCCCGGGAAGGATGCAGCCGCGGCAACGCCGAGAACGATGCGGTGCCAAGCCCCGC
>JBMCMJ010000235.1:0-4512 GCA_048615135.1 Pseudomonadota bacterium | reverse complement strand
AGCGCTTCGGCGCCGAATTGGTCCTGTTCTCCGGGGTGGCCGGCGGCCTCGACCCCGGTCTCGCGATCGGCGACGTGGTGATCGGCACGCGCACCTTCCAGCACGACGCGGGCACCATCCAGGAAGGGCGCTTCGAAGCCTATCAGGCGGGCCACGTCCGCTTCTTCAACCCGACCGATCGCTGGGGCTACCACGCGTCGCCGGAACTCGTGGCCAAGGCCGAGGCGGCGCTCTCCGACCTCGACCTGCCGCCGCTCAGCCGCGTCGCGGGCGGGCAGGGGCGTCCGCCGCGGATCGTCTTCGGCACGGTGGTGAGCGGCGACCAGTACGTCCATTGCGAGGCGACGCGGGTCCGTCTGCACGAGGACTTCGGGGCGCAGGCGGTCGAGATGGAGGGCGGCGCGCTGGGCCAGGTGGGCGAGGCGCTCGGCTTCGACTGGCTCGACATCCGGGCACTCAGCGACCTCGCGGGCGCCAGTTCGGCGATGGACTTCACCGCCTTCGTCGACGAGGTCGCGGCCAGCTCGGCCATGATCCTCCGCCGCCTGTTGCCGGCGCTCTAGCGGATCGGGACGCCGGAGCCGATGCACGCGCTGGCCGCCTTCGCCGCCTTCGATCTCGCCGTCCTGCGGCCGGCCCATGACGCCCTATGGCAGGCGGTGCGGGGCGAATTGGCGCCGCGCGGCTTCGCGCACCTGCCGGCCAAACTCGCCCGGCCGCTCGACGAGCGGCGCCTGTGGACGCATCCGGCGCTGCTGCTCGGCCAGATCGATGCCTACCGCTTCGCCCAGGTCTTTCCGCACTGCCTCGCACCCGTGGCGGCACCGCACTACGACGCGCCGGGCTGCCACGGACCCGACTACCGGGCAGTGATCGTCGTGCGCGACGACGACCGGGCGCGGGCGTGGACCGCGCTCGAGCAGCGGGTCGCCGCCGTCGAGGGCCTGGATCGGCTCGGCAGCTGGCGGCTGTTCAAGGCGTTCGTCGCCGGGGCGGCGGATCCGGCCGCGTTCTTCGGCCGGGTGATGATCAGCGGCGGGCCCGTGGAGAGCCTCGCCCTGGTCCGCTCCAAGGTGGCCGACTACGCGATCCTCGACTGCGTCTCCTGGGCGGTGGTCCGCGAGCATCAGCCGGCCGTCGCCCGCGGGCTCAGGGTCGTCGCCGAGACCGATCCGGGCCTGGCACCGCCCTTCGTGTCGTCGCTGATGCGCGACTGCGACGAGCGCCGGACGATCTACGCGGCGCTCGAGGCGGTGCTGTCGAACCCGGCCCATGCCGAACTCCGGGCGAAGCTCCGCCTGAAGACGATCGAGCCGGCCGAAGCCCTCGACTACGAGGCGGAGCCCCGGCCGGTCGCGAGTACGATCACGCTGCTGTCGGCGGCGCGAAGTCAGCGAGAAACCTGAGCATCACCCGGGTGGCGACCACGATGTCGTCGGGGGCCACGTATTCCTCGGGATTGTGGCTGATGCCCTTGCGGCAGCGCACGAAGATCATGCCCACCGGGGCGACCGCCTGCATGGCGAGCGCGTCGTGGCCGGCGCCGCTGAACAGGTCGCGTGGCCGGAGCCCCTCGCCCTCGATCGCGGCCGCGAGTTGCCGGCGGATGTCCTCGTCCATCACGCAGCCGCTCGAGTCGTAGAGCTGCTCGTGGTCCAGATCGAGGCCGCGCTGGGCGGCGATGGCCTTCAGCCGGTCGAGGACACGGCTGCGCACGTCGTCGTGGGCGATCTTGGCGGGCGCGCGGAGATCGAGGGTGAAGGTGGCCTCGCCGGGGATGACGTTGGTCGCCCCCGGCGCCACTCGGATCTGGCCGATGGTGGCGACGGCCGTCTCGGCGGTCTGCGCGATCTGCTCGCAGGCGAGGATCATCTCGGCCGCACCGGCGAGCGCGTCGTGGCGGCTCGCCATCGGCACTGTGCCCGCATGCCCCGCGATGCCCTTGACCGTGAAGCGGTGCCGGGTGCCCGAGGCGATCGCGGTCACCACGCCCACCGGCAGGCCCTCCGCCTCGAGGACGGGGCCCTGCTCCAGATGCGCCTCGACATAGGCGAGCAGGGAAGTGGGGGCGAGCGCGCAGTCGTCGATGCGCTCGGGATCGAAGCCGGCCGCGCGCATCGCATCCGCCATGGTGATCCCTTCGTTGTCCCGCCAGTCGAGCACCTCCTTGCGGAACAGCCCCGCCGTAGCCCGGCTGCCGAGCAGGGAACTCGTGAAGCGGGTACCCTCCTCGTCGGCAAAGGCGACCACGTCGACGTGGAACGGCAGGCGGCGACCCGCGGCGGCGAGCGCCTCGACGCAGGCAATGCCGATCAGCACGCCCATCGCCCCGTCGAAGCGGCCGCCCTCGCGGACGGTATCGTGATGCGAGCCGACGATCAGCGCCTTGGGGGCGTTGCCGGCCGCGGGGTCGGCGGCGTAGCGGCCGAACAGGTTGCCGATCGCATCGACGCGGGTGGTCATGCCTGCGTCTTCCATCCAGCCGCGCAGCATCTTCAGGGCGCGGACGTGTTCCGGCGAGGCGAACACGCGGGTGACCCCGGCCCCCGGCTCGCTGATGGTGGCGAGCTGGTCGTGGCGGGCGAGGAGCGACCGCGCCACGTCGTCGGGCAGGGCAGGCACGTCGGGCATGGCCATCCTCACACGAGACCGAAGGGGAGCGGTTTGCCGGCGAAGAACGCGTCGAGGTTGTCGAGGCAGCAGAAGCCCATGGCGTTGCGGGTGTCGACCGTGGCGCTGCCGATGTGCGGCAGGGCGAACACGTTCTCGTAGGCGAGGAGCTTCGGGTCGACCTTGGGCTCGTTGTCGAACACGTCGAGGCCGGCGGCGAACAGGTGGCCCTGGTCGAGCGCGGCCATCAGCGCCGCCTCGTCGACCAGCGCACCGCGCGCGGTGTTCACCAGGATCGAGCCGGGCTTCATCCGGGCGAGGAAGTCCGCGTTCACCATTCGCGTGGTCTCGGGCGTCGCCGGGCAGCTGAGCGAGACGATGTCGACCTCGGGCAGGAGGGTGTCGAGGTGCTCGTGGAACACTGCCCCCTCGTCCTCGCCGGCCGGCAGGGGCCGGCGGTTGTGGTAGTGGACCTCGAGGCCGAAGCCCTTGGCGCGGCGCGCGGTGGCGCGGCCGATCCGGCCCATGCCGACGATGCCGAGCTTGCGGCCGTGCAACTCCATGCCCACCAACTGCGTGGCGTGCCAGCCGACCCAGCGGCCCTCGCGGAGCATGGCCTGCGCCTCCCAGCCGCGCCGCGCCGCGCCGAGCAGGCAGAGCAGGGCGATGTCGGCCACCGCCTCGGTCAGCACCTCGGGCGTATTGCCGACCCGCACGCCCTTGGCCTTGGCCGCCTCGAGGTCGATGTGCTCGAAGCCGACCGAAAAGGTCGTGACGATTTTTACGCGGTCGGGAAGAGACGCGAAGCGCTTCGCGTCCCATATGGTCGAGGAAGCGGTGATGACGCCGTCGGCATCCCGCAGCCCGGCTTCGAGTTCGGCCTCGCTCAGGGCGTGATCGTCCTCGTTCAGTCTGGCATCGTAGGAGGCCACCAGTCGTTCGGTGACCGCCGGTGGCAGTCGCCGGGTGACGAGAATGGTGGGACGTCCGTCGGCCATCGTTGCTTCCCCCGAGGTCCCGCTTGCGGGATGTTGTGTGTTTGCGGTCAGCCAGCCCCGATCCGTGCCGCGAGGCCGCGACCGGTGGCACTAGAGGAGCCCCATGTTCCTGGTCAACCATTCGCTCGCCCGCGCCCTCGCCGCTGCCCTCGTGGCGACCCTCAGCAGCGGGCCCGCCGTGGCGCAGCTCGTCCCGCATCGGGCCCTCTACGAGTTGAGCCTCGCCGAGTCGGGCGGTGGGCTGGCCCAGGCGGAGGGGGCATTCGCCATCGAGTGGCAGGCGGCGTGCGAGGGCTACAGCAGCCGGCAGCGGCTCTGGTTCCTCGGCGCGACCGACGAGGGCGGGCTGTTCGATTCCGACGTGCGCTTCTCCAGTTGGGAATCGCTCGACACGACCACGCTGCGTTTCACCATGCGCAGCTTCAGCGAGGGTGAACTGGTCGAGGAATACCGCGGCACCGCCATCGTGCCGCGCGACGGCACCCCCGGGCGGGCCCACTACGTGCTACCCGAGGCGAGCGAGGCGCCGCTGCCGCCCGATACGCTGTTTCCGACCGATCATCTGAACCAACTGCTCGCCAGCGCCATGCGTGGCGAGCGGCTGATGACCCAACACGTCTTCGACGGCTCCGGGGCCGGTGCCGATGCGCTGTCGGCCGTCACGGCGGTGATCGGCCAACCGGCGGTCGAGGGGGAGCAGGAGGACGAGGAACGGGTCTGGCCCGTGGCGCTCGGCTACCATGATCCCCAAGACCACGAGGCCGGGGTGCCGATCTTCGAGCTGCGCTTCATGTTGAGCGAGCGGGGCCTGATGCGCGACGTCTTGCTCGACTACGGCGATTTCGCGCTGAAGGCGACGCTCGAGCACATGGCTTGGCTGCCGGAGCCGGACTGCCCCTAGCCG
>JBMCMJ010000234.1:0-4527 GCA_048615135.1 Pseudomonadota bacterium | reverse complement strand
CCGTGCGCCTCTACAATCCGATCAAACAGTCGAAGGATCTCGATCCCGACGGCCGCTTCATCCGCCGCTGGGTGTCGGAACTCGCGCATCTGCCGACACCGCTGCTCCACGAGCCCTGGAAGGGCGAGGTCGAGGGCTATCCGACGCCGATCGTCGACCATGCGACGGCGACGAACGCCGCACGCGATCGTATCTACGCGGTGCGGCGCGGCCGGGACCATGGTGCTGCGGCGGACGCCATTCAGTCACGCCACGGCAGCCGGCGGTCCGGTCTGCCGCCAACCGCCCGCCGCCGCGGCGGGCCGCACGCCGACCGCCGCCAGTTGGGGCTCGACCTGTGAAACGCCGCGCCAACGACAAGGCGGACCTGCCGACCAAGATCTGCCCGGTATGCAAGCGCCCGTTCACTTGGCGCAAGAAGTGGGCGCGCGACTGGGTAAACGTGCGCTACTGCTCGGAGCGCTGCCGGCGTGCCGCCCGCGGCGCGTCCGCGTCGACGGAAACCGGCTGAGGCGCGCGCCGCCCGAGCCGGCCCGTGCGCGCCGCCACCGAAAGCAGCGCGAGCCCTGCCAGGGCCAGGGCCAGGAGATCGGTCTGCCAGTCGACGTACATCGCGGCCAGCGATGCGCCGAAGGCGAGGGCCGTCTCGTGCGGTTTCAACGGTGCGAGGAACCAGCCAACGCATGCGGCCGACAGGACGATGACGCCGAACGCGGCCGAACCGAACGCCCAAACGATCTCCACCACAGTCCCCTGGCCCAGCAGTTCGGGGCCGAAGACGAACATGTAGGGGATGACGAACACCGAGAGGCCCAGGCGGAAGGCGACGAGGCTGGTTCGCCAGGGATCGGTGCCGGCGACGGCCGCGGCGGCGTAGGACGCGACGGCCACGGGCGGCGTGATCGCCGACTTCGACGCGCAATAGATGATGAACAGGTGTGCGGCGAGGGCCTCGGGACCGAGTTCGACCAGACCCGGTGCGAGCAAGGCGCCGAGGATGATGTAGGCGGCCGAGGTCGGCATCCCCATGCCGAGCACCACGGCCGCCAGCATCGAGGCGACGAGCGCCACGAGCAACGAGCCGCTCGCGAAATCCAGGATGATGGCGCTGAGGCGCAGACCGAGGCCGGTCATGACGATCACGCCCGCGATCATCCCGCCGACCGCGCAGGCGATGGTGATGGGCGCGATCATCCGGGGGGCCGTGACGGCCGCCTCCAGCAGCACCCGATGCATCCGCGAGCGGTTGTCGCGGTCGAACATGGCGATCAGGCCAACCGTCGAGACGATCGCCCAGAAGCCCGCCTTGGTCGGCGTGTAGCCCTGCATCAAGAGCCACACCATGAGCACCAGCGGCACCAGCAGATAGCCACGCCTCACCAGGACTTCGCCGAGCCGGGGCAGCACCTCGTCGACGGCGGGACGGAGGTTCAGCTTGCGCGCCTCGAAGTCGACCGTGGCGAACACCGCGACGAAATAGAGAACGGCCGGCAGCGCGGCCGCCGTGATGACCTGCGAATAGGGCACGCCCACCAACTCGACCATCAAGAAGGCGGCGGCGCCCATGATCGGCGGGGTCAGTTGCCCGCCCGTGGAGGCGACGGCCTCGACGCCCGCGGCAAAGGGCGGCGCGTAGCCGGCACGGCGCATCGCCGGGATGGTGAAGGGACCGGTCGTGACGACGTTGCCGGCGGACGATCCCTGGAGCATGCCCATGAACGTGCTGGTTACGACGGCGGTCTTGGCCGGGCCACCGATGGCTCGGCCAGTCAGCGCACCCGCGAGGTCGGCGAAGAACTGGCCGGCGCCGCTCGCGAGGAGCAGCGCGCCCAACAGCACGAACAGGAAGACGTAGTTGGCGGTGACCTTGACCGGTTCGTTCCAGATCCCGTCCGGCGAGAGATAGATCTGCTCGAGCAGGCGGTTCCAGCCCTGACCGCGATGCCAGAAAGGATCCGGCAGCAGGTTGCCGAGCAAGGCATAGGCGAGAAAGACGCCGAGCACGGCGACCAGCACCCAGCCGACCGTGCGCCGCGCAGCCTCCATCAGGGCAAGAGTGAGGCCGACGGCGAGGGCGACCTCGAGCAGGGTGAGGGGATCGAACCAGATGAAGCGGTTGATCACGTAGTCGTGGAAGACGGCGATGTAGGCGGTCGACCAGATGGCGATGCCGAGCAGTGCGAGGTCGAAGGCGATGCGCCGGTTACGGCCCGGCTCGCTCGGGCGTTCCAGCTGGTCGGCGAGGCTGCGGCCGAACAGGACCGCAAGCGCAAAGCCCAAGTGCACGGCATAGTGGACGAAGGGCGGCGGCAGGAAAAAGCCTGCCACTGCGACGTGGTAGACGGACATGGCGAGCGCCACGAGGGCGGTCCAGCGATCGGCGAGCGAGGCGAGGAGCCGCCCGCGCTGCGGTGCTCGGGTAGCCGGTTGCACGGTCGTCCGGGTCAGGGCAGGAGGCCCACCTCCTCGTAGTAGCGCCTTGCCCCCGGATGCAGGTCGACGATCGCGACGTGCGGCATCATCTCAGGGCCGAAGCCACGCAGCGCCGGGCCGAGTGCGGCCACCCGCTCGGCGTTCTCGGCGAGCGTCTTGACGATCCAATAGGCGTGGTCGTCCGGCAGGCTCGCCGGTGCGATCAGCACCGTGTCGTCGACCAGCGTCGGCACGTCCTCGTCGACGCCCGGATAGCTGCCCGCCGGGATCACGCCGCGCCCGTAGCCGGGATTGATCGCGAGCAGCTCCTCGAAGGCGCCGTCGCTGATCGGCAAGAGGCGGATCGGCAGCGACGCCGCGACCTCGGAGACCGACGAAGTGGGCGGATTGGTCGTGGCGACGAAGCCGATCGCCTGCCGGTCGCGCACGGCGCTGGCCCCCACGCCCGGCCCGCCGCGTACCACGATCTCGAGGTCGTCCTCGCCGTTCAGGCCGTAGGCGCGCAGCGTGTCGTCGAAGATCTGCCTGGAGCCCGCTGCCATCGACTGCGAGGCCATCCGCTGGCCCTTCAACTGGTCGTAGCTGGTCACCCCGCTCTCGACCGTCACGACCGTGTGTGCGAACTGCGGGAACAGCACGGTGAGCCCCATGACCCCCGTCACCGGCTCGCGGAAGGCCCCTTTGCCCTGCTGCGCGGAGAAATTGGCGTTGGTCTGGGTGAAGCCGAAGTCGGCATTGCCCGCTGCGACGTTCAGGATGTTCGAATTGGCGCCACCCTGCTCCGGCGTGGTCGGCACGCCGGCCTCGCCGAAGATCTGGGCGATACCCGCCGAATAGCCGTACCAGGACCCGCCGGGAGCCCCCGTCACCAGCGTCAGCCGGTCGGGCTGCTGGGCTGCTGCCGGTGCTACGAGCGCTGCACTCAAAAGACCCGCAGCGGCGAGCGCGTGCGCCGCAAGGCGCCTCGACATCATGGTCATCGTCCCCCTCCTCCTTGGTCGATCCGAGGTTGTTCGGCGTCGACGGCTGCCACCACCGCGCGGGCGATCGTCGTGTCCACGCAAGCCGCGAACGCTGCGGGGCGATGGATCAACCCGCCAGAGAGCAAACTTCGTGCCTGCCGGGCGAATCCGTCCTCGGCCAGGACGGGCGTGCGGGTCCAGATGCCGGAGGCGAGATAGCGGCGGATCGCTGCGTTCAGCACATCGGGCGCGAGCCCGCCGAAGAAGCTCTGTACCGCTGTCGCGATCGTCTCGGGAGTTTGCGCGTGGAGCCAGCGCTGTGTGTCGTACAGTCCTTGGACCAGCGCCCATGCCGTATCGGGCCGCTGCTCCAGAAAGCGTCTCGGTGCGAGCAGCGACGTGTAGCTGGTTGGCCCGCGTCCGGCCGCCGCGTACCAGAGATGGCCGCGTCCACTGCGCAGCACCTGCTCGACGAACGGCTCGAAGAGCTGGGCGACGTCGACCTCGCCTTGCAGCAGCGCGTCGACGGCCTCGGTCATGGCCATGGCGGTACGCCGGGGGAGGGTCGTGGGGTCGATCCCGACGTCGCGCAAATCCTGCTGCAGGCACATCCAGGGGGTGGGCACCTCGGCGACTGTGGCGAGGCGCAGCCGGGCGATGTCGGCGAGCGGAGGCGGCTCGGGGCTTCGCCCCAACAGCGAGAAGGGATCGCGGCCGACCACCTCGCAGAAGCCGACGAGATCGGAGCCGGGGTCGCGGTCGTGCGCCACCATCACGCGCATCGGCCCGCCCCAGGTCACGTCGACGAGTTCGCGGGCGAACGCGTCGGCGATGTCGAGACCGGGCGGCGTCGCGCCGAAGGCGATGTCGAGACCGTTTTCGGCGAAGGCACCGCGCGCCAGGGCGGCGTAGAACGGCGTGTAGAAGACGGCGCGAAAGCTCTCCCAGAGACGGACCCGCACCACGTCACCCCCGGCAGCCGATATGATTGTCATACAAGGTTAACGCGGAATCGACCTTTGTCCATGCCGAAGTGGGATACCGAGAGGCTCAGCCTGCGGATTCGAGCGGGATCAACACCTCGTTGCGCCGCATGAAGCCCGGGGTGAAGGGGTCGTCGTAATAGGCGTAG
>JBMCMJ010000233.1:0-4531 GCA_048615135.1 Pseudomonadota bacterium | reverse complement strand
TCCGCCGCTCAGTACGTCGCCCGTCCGCCGGAGAGGTCGAAGACGGCGCCGGTGGTGAAGCGGTTTTCGGCGCTGGCGAGCCAGGCGACCATCGAAGCCACTTCGTCGACTTCGACGAAGCGGCCGCGGGGGATTTTGGAGAGCATGAACTGGATGTGTTCCTCGCTCATCTGGTCGAAGATGCGGGTGCGGGCGGCGGCGGGGGTGATGGCGTTGACGGCGATGTCGTAGCCCGCGAGTTCCTTGCCGAGCGACTTGGTGAGGCCGATGACGCCGGCTTTGGCGGCGCTGTAGGCCGACGCGTTGGGGTTGCCTTCCTTGCCGGCGATGGAGGCGGTGACCACGATGCGGCCGTAGTTCTGGCGGATCATTGCCGGGACCACGGCGCGCAGGCCGTAGAAGACGGCGTTGAGGTCGAGTTCGATCACTTGGCGCCAAGCGTCGACGGGGTATTCCCAGACCGGGTGGTTGGGGCCGGCGATGCCGGCATTGGCGCAGTAGACGTCGATCCGGCCGAGGGCGTCGTGGGCGGCTGCGGTGGCTTCGGCCACGCGCTCGGCGTCGGTCAGTTCCACCACCCGCGAGCGGGCGGCATGGCCGAGTTCCCTGGCGGCGTCGTCGAGGGCGCCCGCGTCCTTGTCCCACAGCTCGACGGTGGCGCCGGAAGTGATCAGCCGCTTGGCGATGGCGAAGCCGATGCCCATGGCCCCGCCGGTGACGATGGCTTTCTTGCCCTCGAGATCGATCCTGTTCATGACGCCTCTCCCTGGTTCGTTGGCGTCGTAATCGCTCGCAGCACCGCCGTCGAGCATCCGCGCCGGGGATCAGGGGGCTGGCGCTGCACCCGCGAACGGGCTACGTCCCCTGCATGATGATCTTCGGTATCTTGACGATCGTTTCGATGCTGGTCACGGCGGTGATCCTGCTCGTGGGCATCGGCGGCTTCTATCGGGGCGGCGCGTTCGACCGGAAATACGGCAACGTGATGATGCGCGCGCGGGTGATCAGCCAGGGCGTGACCATCGTCTTTCTCGTGCTTTTCCTGCTGACGCGGAGCTAGCGGTATGGTCACCTTGACGAAGATCTACACCCGCGGCGGTGACACCGGCAAAACCTCGCTCGGCGACGGGGCGCGGGTGGCGAAGTACAACCTGCGGGTGGAGGCCTACGGCACGGTCGACGAGGCCAACGCGACCATCGGGCTCGTCCGCCTGCACACCGCCGGGTCCGATACCGGACGCGAGGTCGACCTGATGCTGGCGCGCATCCAGAACGACCTGTTCGACCTCGGCGCCGACCTCTGCACGCCGGGCGCGACCGGCGAGGGGCGGTTGCGCGTCAGCCCGTCGCAGGTCGAGCGCCTGGAGCAGGAGATCGACGCGATGAACGCCGAGCTGCAGCCCTTGAACTCGTTCGTGCTGCCGGGCGGCACGCCGGCTTCCGCCCATCTGCACCTCGCGCGCACCGTGACGCGGCGGGCCGAGCGGCTGGTCGTGGCGCTCGCCGACCAGGAGCACGTGTCGGACGACGCGATCCATTATCTCAACCGGCTGTCGGACCACCTGTTCGTCGCCGCGCGCTACCTGAACGAGAAGGGCGCCGCCGACGTTCTTTGGGTCCCGGGCGCGCACCGCTGAGGCGCCTCGTCGCGGCGGGGCTCCGCACTTGACGAGCCTTCGAGCGGGGCGCTATCGCCCCCATTCGTGGCAGTGCAGCATGAACGACGATCCCCGAAACCGGGCGCGCTGGACCCGGGGGGTGGCAACCAAGAGGTCCGCTTCATGAAGATCCTGGTGCCCGTCAAGCGGGTGGTCGACTACAATGTGACGGTTCGCGTCAAGGCCGACGGCAGCGGCGTCGAGACCGCCAACGTCAAGATGTCGATGAACCCCTTCGACGAGATCGCCAACGAGGAGGCGGTGCGCCTGAAGGAGAAGGGGGCCGCCAGCGAGGTCGTGGCCGTGACCATCGGTGAGGCGAAGGCGCAGGAAACGCTGCGCACGGCGATGGCGATGGGCGCCGACCGCGCGCTGCACGTCGAGACCGGGGCGCGCACCGACACCGAAATGCAGCCGCTTGCCATCGCCAAGCTGTTGCAGGCGATCGTCGAGCGCGAGCAGCCGGACCTCGTCTTGATGGGCAAGCAGGCAATCGACGACGACAGCAACCAGACGGGGCAGATGCTGGCCGCCCTGCTCGGCTGGCCGCAGGCCACCTTCGCCTCGAAGATCGAGGCCAAGGACGGCGGGCTCGAGGTGATGCGCGAGGTGGACGCCGGCCTGGAAAAGCTCTGGGTGAAGCTGCCGGCGATCGTCACGGTGGATCTGCGCCTCAACGAGCCGCGCTATGCCTCGCTGCCGAACATCATGAAGGCCAAGAAGAAGCCGATCGACAAGCTGACCCCGGAAGAGCTCGGCGTCGATACGGCGCCCCGGCTGAGCTATCTGAAGGTGGAGGAGCCGCCCAAGCGCGAGGCCGGCGTCAAGGTGGCCGACGTGGGCGAGTTGCTGCAGAAGCTCAAGTCCGAAGCGGGGGTGATCTGATGACCGAGGTCCTCGTCGTCGCCGAGCACGACAATCGGCAACTCGACAAGGCGACCCTGCACGCCGTCACGGCCGCGGCCGGGTTGGGCAGCGTCACCGTCCTGGTCGCGGGCGAGGCGGCCAGCGCCGTGGCCGAAGCCGCGGCCAGGGTCGAGGGCGTGGCGAAGGTGGCGCATGTCGACGACGCCGCCTACGCCGAGCCCCTCGCCGAGAACCTCGCGGCCCTCGTGGTGGCCATGGCCGACGGCTACGACGCCTTCGTCGCCGGCTCGTCGACCTTCGGCAAGAACCTGATGCCGCGCATCGCCGCGCTTTTGGACGTCGCGCAGATCTCGGACATCGTCGAGGTCGTCGGCCCCAAGACCTTCAAGCGCTACATCTACGCCGGCAACGCGCTCGCCACCGTCGAGACCCGCGACGCGAAGCTGGTGCTGACCGTGCGGACCACCGCCTTCCCGGCGGCGGCGAGCGAGGGCGGCAGCGCCGCCGTCGAGACCGTGCAAGCGGTGGCGGCCTCCGACCTCGTCAAGTTCCTCGGCCGCGAGGTCCAAGCCTCGGAGCGGCCCGATCTGACCTCCGCACGGGTGGTGGTCTCGGGCGGCCGCGGCATGGGCTCGGGCGACAACTTCGTCCTCATCGAGGCGCTCGCCGACCAGCTGGGGGCCGCCGTCGGCGCCTCGCGCGCGGCGGTCGATGCGGGCTACGTGCCCAACGACTATCAGGTCGGCCAGACCGGCAAGATCGTGGCGCCCGAGCTCTACGTCGCCGTCGGCATCTCCGGCGCCATCCAGCATCTTGCCGGGATGAAGGACAGCAAGGTGATCGTGGCGATCAACAAAGACGAAGAAGCCCCCATCTTCCAGGTGGCGGACTACGGTTTGGTCGGGGATCTGTTCACCATCGTGCCGCAACTCACCGAGGCCCTGAAGGCCTCGAAAGCGGCATCATGACGAGGATCGAGCGATGATGGCCCCTGGCGAGAACGAGCACCCGCCGATCCCCGAGATCGAGCGCATCGGCGTGGTGGGGGCCGGACAGATGGGCTCGGGCATCACCCAGGTGGCCGCCCAGTCCGGCTTCGAGGTCCACTTGTTGGACGTCAGCCAGGATCGCTTGGACGCGGCGCTGCAGAACGTCCGTCGGGGTCTCGATCGGCTCGCACAGCGCGGAGCGCTCGAGGCGGGCGAGGTGGAAGCCGCCATGGCGCGCATCCACACCGGGCTCGACTACGGCATCTTCCGCGACTGCGAACTGGTCGTCGAGGCGGCGAGCGAGAACGAGCCGCTCAAGCGCAAGATCTTCGAGCACGTGGTCGCGGTGGCCAAGCCCGAGGCGCTGATCGCCACCAACACCTCGTCGATCTCGGTCACCCGCCTCGCGGCGGCGACGGACCGCCCCGAGCGGTTCATCGGCATGCACTTCATGAACCCCGTGCCGCGCATGCAGCTGATCGAGATCATCCGCGGCATCGCCACGCAGGAAGACACCTACCAGGCGATCAAGGGCGTCGCCGCCAAGATGGGCAAGGTGTCGGTAACTGCCGAGGATTTCCCGGCGTTCATCGTCAACCGCATCCTGCTGCCGATGGTCAACGAGGCCGTCTACACGCTGCTCGAGGGTGTGGGCAATGTCGAGAGCATCGACACGGCGATGAAGCTCGGCGCCAATCACCCGATGGGCCCGCTGGAACTGGCCGACTTCATCGGCCTCGATACCTGCCTCGCCATCATGCAGGTGCTCTACGAGGGCCTGAACGACAGCAAGTACCGCCCATGCCCGCTGCTCGCCAAATACGTCGAAGCGGGCTGGCTCGGACGCAAGACCAAGCGCGGCTTCTACGACTACCGCGGCGAGGTGCCGGTGCCGACCCGTTAGGGTCCAGCTGATTTGCAAGGAGCGGGGGGACTTGATAGTCCCCCCGCGCCCCCCGGGCGATGGCCGAGCCATCGCCACTTCGAAGTCCGACGGCCCTGGCCGTCGGTCGGGGG
>JBMCMJ010000232.1:0-4551 GCA_048615135.1 Pseudomonadota bacterium | reverse complement strand
GTCCATCGCGAGTGGGGCTTCGCCCGACTGGTCGGGGTGTTCCGTCGGGCGGCGCTGGTTTCGGCGATCATCCTGTTCATCCTCGCCGGCTCGTCGCTGTTCGCCTGGGTGCTGACGCGGGCGCGCGTGGCGAACCTCGTCGCCGAGCGGATCCTCTCGCTGACGACCAGCCCCGCCCTGGTGACGATGCTGATCATCCTGTTCCTCCTGGGGGTCGACTGCTTCATGGCCGTCGCCGTGTCGCCATCGACATGCTGACGCCGATCCTGGTGCCGGTCGCCGTGGTGCTCGGCGTCGATCCGATCCACTTCGGCGTGGTGATGATCATGACGCTCGGCATCGGCGAGGCGACGGCACCGTTCGGCATGGTGCTCTACGTCATCACCAAGATCGCGCGGGTCGATTTCCTGTTCGTCGTGTCGTCCACCTGGCCGTGGCTGCTGGCCCTCCTGGCGGTGATCGTCCTGGTCGCGACGGTTCCGGGTCTCGCCCTCTGGTTGCCGAGCCCGATGCGCCGAGGCCCGGCCGCGGCCGGCCGAGCGAAGCCGTTGCCGAGTTCGACCGATGGTGGCATGGACCAAGGGGTACCGTATCGACGTGGGCGTTCGAAGACCCGCGCGGAACGGAGGCAGGGAGGTAAGACGATATGCAGTTGAGCAGGGACGACCTGCGGGCCGCCTATGCCCGCATGACGTTGATCCGTTCCTTCGAGGATGCGGTTCACGACGAGTTCGCCGCCGGCAGCATTCCCGGTTTCGTGCATCTCTACGCCGGCGAGGAGGCCTCGGCGGTGGGGGTGTGCATGCATCTCGGCGACCGCGACGCCATCGCCTCGACGCACCGCGGCCACGGCCACTGCATCGCCAAGGGCTGCGACACCGAAGGCATGATGAAGGAGATCTTCGGGCGCAAAGACGGGCTCTGCGGCGGCAAGGGCGGCTCCATGCACATCGCCGACCTGTCGCGCGGCATGATGGGCGCCAATGGCATCGTCGGCGGCGGCCCGCCGCTGATCTGCGGCGCGGCGCTCACCGCCAAGACGCTCGGCACGGGCGGGGTGGCCATCGCCTTCGTCGGCGACGGCGGCTCGAACCAGGGCACCACCTTCGAGAGCTACAACCTCGCCAAGGTCTGGAACCTGCCGGCGGTCTTCGTGGTCGAGGACAACGGCTACGCCGAGAGCACCGCCAGTGCCTGGTCGGTGGGCGGCAGCCAGGTGGCCCGCGGCAAGGGCTTCGGCATGCCCGCGGTCGAGGTCGACGGCCACGACTTCTTCGCCGTCTGGGAGGCGGCCCGCGAGGCGATCGAGCGCGCCCGCGCCGGCGAGGGGCCGTCGCTCATCCACGTCAAGCTCTACCGCTACTACGGCCACTTCGAGGGCGACGCCATGACCTACAAGGGCCCTGGCGAGAACGAGCGGATGCGCGCGCAGACGGACTGCCTGCAGCTGTTCCGCCAGCGGGTGACCGAGGCGGGGCTGCTCTCCGCCGACGACCTCGACGCCATCGAGGCGGACAGCAGGGCCGAGATCGAGCGCTGCGTGGTGGCGGCCAAGACGGCACCCGCCCCCGACGAGGCCGATCTCCTGACCGACGTCTACGTGCGCTACTGAGGGAGGGCCGAGAGATGCCGATGAAAAGCTACCGGCAGGCCATCAACGAGGCCCTGCGGCAGGAGATGGAGCGCGACCGCCGGGTCGTGATCATGGGCGAGGACGTGGCGGGCGGCATGGGGGCTCCCGGCGAGGACGATGCCTGGGGCGGTCCGCTCGGGGTCACCAAGGGGCTGATGCCGCTGTTCGGCCGCGAGCGCGTGCTGGACACCCCGATCAGCGAGAGCGCCTTCATCGGCGCCGCGGCCGGTGCCGCCGCCACCGGGCTGCGCCCCGTCGCCGAGTTGATGTTCGTCGACTTCATGGGGGTCTGCTTCGACCAGATCTTCAACCAGGCCGCCAAGTTCCGCTACATGTTCGGCGGCAAGGCGGTCACGCCGCTGGTCGTGCGCACCATGTACGGCGCGGGCTTCCGGGCCGCCTCGCAGCACAGCCAGTGCCTCTACCCGCTGTTCACCCATATCCCGGGCCTGAAGGTGGTGCTGCCGTCCAACGCCTACGAGGCGAAGGGCCTCCTGATCCAGGCGATCCGCGACGACGACCCGGTCGTCTTCTTCGAGCACAAGGCGATGTACGACGAGGAGGCCGACGTCCCGGACGAGCCCTACACGATCCCCTTCGGCGAGGCGAACGTCACCCGCGAGGGCGACGACGTGACCATCGTCGCCTTCGGCCGGATGGTGAACTTCGCCAACCAGGCGGCCGACAATCTGGCCAAGGCCGGGATCGGCTGCACGGTGGTCGACCCGCGCACCACCTCGCCGCTCGATCGCGACACCATCCTCGAGACGGTCGAGGAGACCGGCCGGCTGGTGGTCGTCGACGAGGCGCATCCGCGCTGCAACATGGCAACCGACATCACGGCCCTGGTCACCGAGAACGTCTTCGGTGCGCTGAAGGCGGCCCCGAAGCAGGTGACGGCGCCGCACGCGCCGGTACCGTTCGCCGCCGAACTCGAGGACCTCTACATCCCGAGCGTGGCGAGGATCGAGCAGGCGGTGCGGGACGTCATGAACGGTGCGGGTGCGAAGGCGGCATGAGCGCCGGGATCCAACCCATCGTCATGCCCAAATGGGGCCTCGCCATGCAGGAGGGCATGGTCGCCGCGTGGCACGTCCGACCCGGCGCCGAACTCGGCGCCGGGCAGGAAATCTGCGACATCGAGACCTCGAAGATCGCCAACATCTTCGAGAGCCCGGTGGCCGGCACGCTCCGCCGCATCGTGGCCGAGCCCGGCGCCACGCTGCCGGTGGGCGCGCTGATCGCCGTGGTCGCCGATCCGGCGGTGGACGACGCCACGATCGATGTCTTCGTCGCCGAGTTCCAGGCCCGGTTCGAGACCGAAGGCAGCGCCGAGGTGGCACCCGAGCCGCAGTCGATCGACACGGCCGCGGGCCGGCTTCGCTACCTGCAGCTCGGCGAGGGCAAGGCGACGCCCGTGCTCCTGCTGCACGGCTTCGGCGGCGATCTCAACAACTGGCTGTTCAACCAGGAGGCCCTCGCCGAGGACCGCGAGGTCTTCGCCCTCGACCTGCCGGGCCACGGCGGCTCGACCAAAGACGTGGGCGACGGCACGCTCGTGACGTTGGCGCGGGCGGTCGAAGCGTTCATGGAGGCCGTGCACCTGCACCACGTCCACCTCGTGGGGCACTCGATGGGTGGTGCGGTCGCCCTGGAGGTCGCAGCCGCCCATCCGGACCGGGTGCGCTCGTTGACGCTCCTCGCCCCGGCGGGCCTCGGCCCGGACATCAACCGGGCCTTCGTCGACGACTTCATCGCCCAGAACCGGCCGCGCAAGCTGAAACAGGTGCTCGCGCATCTCGTGCACGACCCCGACGCGGTGACGGACGCGATGGTCGAGGACGTGGTCAAGTTCAAGCGGCTCGACGGCGCCATCGCCGCTCTCGAGCGACTGCGGGACGGTATCCTGTTCCGTCAGCCCGACATCGCCGCGGCGCATGCGAAGCTCCGCGGGCTCGGCTGCCCGATCCATGTCGTCTGGGGGGCCGAAGACCGCATCCTCTCCGCCGGGCATGCCATGGGTCTGCCGTCGCAGGTGACGGTCACCCATCTCGAACGAACCGGCCACATGCCGCACATGGAGCGCGCCGCCGAGGTCAACGCCCTGATCCGTCGCCTGGTGGACGGCAGCCACCGGCCATGACCCGTGGCGGGCGCGGATCCGGCTGGTGGAGCGATCTCACCCCGTTCGCCGCCATCCGGCCCGCCGCCACGTGGCTGCGTGCCCGAGGCGGCCGATCCAGCGGGCGAGCATGTCCGCCCGCAACGGGCCGCCGGGTGGGTCGGTGCGGGCCGTACGGGCATCGGTCAGGGGCTCGGGCACGATCCACCCGGTGACGTCGTTCTGCGCGCCGACGATCAGGTCGGCCCCGCCGTGGAGCGGCCGCAGGAGCAGGTGGTTCAGGAAAGGCCGGCCAGCGGCGGTGACGTTCTCCACCAGGACGTCGACCGGACGCCGGGTGGCGATCGCCGCGCGCAGCCGACGCCGCGCCCTGGCACAGCTTCCCTGGCTCTGGAGAAAGCGGCAGTTGCGGCCGAGCACCGTCTCCGGCGGATAGCCGGTCAGCGCGAAAAATCGCGCATTGGCCCAGATGATGGGGCAATCCTCTCTCGACGCGTCGGCGATGGTCGCCGCAAAACGATACTCGTCGAGAACATGCCGATAGCGCTGCAGGCGCCGAGGGACGAACGAATCCATGTCGCAATCCTCCAGCCGTCGAGAGCCGGGACGAAAGCAACGCGAGAGTTGCAGCATTTTAGCACCAGAGGTTGGATCGAACAAGGTCATACAAGACCTACGCGATAGCGCTCGGCGATGAGCTGGGCGGCGATGATCGGGGGCCTCGCCGGCGGGCTCGCCCTTTTCCTGCTGGGCCTGGAGCGGCTCTCGGACGGCCTCAAGGGCGCCGCCGGCGAGC
>JBMCMJ010000231.1:0-4610 GCA_048615135.1 Pseudomonadota bacterium | reverse complement strand
TTGATGGCGCCGCAGGGGCATTCTTCGGCGCAGATGCCGCAGCCTTTGCAGTAGTCGTAGTTGAATTGGAAGCGGTTGCCGGGGCCGAGTTTGATCACGGCGTTGTCGGGGCAGACGCCGTAGCAGTTGTCGCATTCGAAGCAGTTGCCGCAGGAGAGGCAGCGGCGGGCTTCGTAGAGGGCGTTGGTTTCGTCGAGGCCGCCGGTGACTTCCTCGAAGGTGGTGCGGCGGCGGAGTTCGTCGAGCTGGGGCTGCACCGTTTGGGGGGCGTCGGTGTAGTACCAGGTATTGAGTTTGTCGAAGCCGGCGACCTCGTTCTTGGGGGCGGGCTCCCAGGCTTCGCCCCGGAGCCAGGCGTCGATGCAGCGGGCGGCCTTTTTGCCGTGGCCGATGGCGACGGTGACGGTGCGTTCGGCCGGGACCATGTCGCCGCCGGCGAAGAGGCCGGGGTGGCCGGTCATCATGCGGCGGTCGACCTGGATGACGCCGTCCGCTCCGATTTCGACGCCCGGCACTTTGGCGACGAAGGAGGTGTCGACGTCCTGGCCGAGGGCGAGGACCAGGGTGTCGGCCTCGATGGTTTCGAACTCGCCGGTGGGCTGGGGGAAGCCTTCGGCATCGAGCGCCATTTTTTCGACGACGAAGGAGCCGCTGTCGTCGATTTCCTTGATGGTCTTGAGCCAGTTGAGGACGACGCCCTCCTCCAGGGCTTCTCGCACCTCGAAGTCGTGGGCGGGCATTTTCTCGCGGGTGCGGCGGTAGACGATGATGGCTTCGGAGGCGCCCAGGCGCTTGGCGGTGCGGGCGACGTCGACGGCGGTGTTGCCGCCGCCGTAGACGACGACGCGGCGCCCCAGCATGGGGCGGTCTTCGCCGGTTTCCATCTGGCGCAGCACGCCGACGGCGTCGAGGATGCGGCTGGCGTCGGGGGCCGGGATGTCGACCCGTTTGGCGAGATGCGCGCCGACGGCGAGAAAGCAGGCATCGAAGCCGCCGTCTTGCATGGTGGCCTCGATGTCGTCGACTTTCTGGTTGAGGACGATCTCGACGCCCAGTTTGCGGATGCGGTCGATCTCGCCCTCGACGACGTCGCGGGGCAGGCGGTAGGCGGGGATGCCGAAGCGCATCATGCCGCCGGCGACGGGGCCGGCCTCGTGGATGGTGACGGCGTGGCCGAGGCGGCGGAGGTGATAGGCGGCGGAGAGGCCGGACGGGCCGGAGCCGATGACGAGCACCTTCTTGCCGGTGGGTTCGGCGGTGACGTGGGGCTGCCAGCCCTGTTTCAGGGCCTCGTCGCCGAGGAAGCGTTCGACGGCGTGGATGCCCACGGCGCTGTCGATCTTGGCGCGGTTGCAGGCGGTCTCGCAGCGGTGGTAGCAGGCGCGGCCCATGATGGCGGGCAGCGGGTTGTCGACCATGATCTGCTGCCAGGCGGCTTCGTAGTTGCCCTCCTCGGCGTGGGCGAGCCAGGCCTGGATGTTTTCGCCGGCGGGGCAGGCCTCGTTGCAGGGCGGCAGGCGGTCGACGTAGAGGGGCCGCTCGGTGCGCCAGGAGCCGGTCTTGTTGGCGAGCGAGGTGGCGGCGTCGAGGGTGATGGCGAAGGGGACGGTGGGGTGCAGGACGCTCATGCCAGGGCCTCCTTCTCGTCGCGGACGAGGTCGAAACGCTCGATGTTGTGGTCGGCCATGCGCTGCAATGCTGCGATCCGCACCTCGTCGCGTTCGGGCTCGAACAGGTGGCGGAAGCGTTTTTGGGTTTTGAGGTAGTCCTCGACGGGCACCTTGCGGCGGATCGGCAGCGAAGCGGTGACGCGGCCGTGCTCGCCCTCCCACAAGGGAAAGAGGCCGCATTCGGAGGCGAGGCGAGCGATCTTGATGGTGGCGCCCGAGGCCGAGCCCCAGCCGAGGGGACAGGGGACGAAGATGTGGATGTAGCGCGCACCGTGGAGGGTCATCGCCTTTTCGACCTTGCGTTCGAGGTCGTGGAGGTCGGCGACGGAGGCGGTGGCGACGTAGGGGATGTTGTGGGCCAGCGCGATGAGCGGGACGTTCTTGCCGGTGCCGAACACGTTGCCGGGGGCGTCGCCCATGGCGGGGGTGGTGGCGGTGCGGGCGGTGGGGGGCGTGGCGCTGGAGCGCTGGACGCCGGTGTTCATGTAGGCTTCGTTGTCGTAGCAGACGTAGAGGACGTCGTCGTTGCGCTCGAACATGCCGGAGAGGCAGCCGAAGCCGATGTCGGTGGTGCCGCCGTCGCCGCCCTGGGCGACCACCCGGACGTCCTTTTTGCCCTTGACCCGCATGGCCGCGGCGACGCCGGTGGCGACTGCCGGCGCGTTGCCGAAGAGCGAGTGCATCCAGGGCAATTGCCAGGAGGTTTCGGGATAGGGGGTGGAGAACACCTCGAGGCAGCCGGTGGCGTTGACGGCGATGAGCTGGTTCTTGGTGGCGCGCATGGCGGCGTCGAGGGCGTAGCGTGCGCCCAGCGCTTCGCCGCAGCCCTGGCAGGCGCGGTGCCCCGAGGTGATGGCGTTGGAGCGCGCCTCGCTGGCCTGGACGCCCCGGTTGTCCGGGTCGATCAGGCGGTTGCCGACGGTGAAGGTGCCCTTCTGGTAGAACTTCACCTTCTGCTGTTCGGTGAGGTCGTCGAGCTTCAGGTTGGGCATGGCGATCCTCAGTCGGCGCCGCCGTGGATGGCGACGTCCTTCAGGAGATTTTCGGCGATCGGGCCGGAGGCGATGCCGCGGCGCTGATTGGCCAGTTCGCGGTCGACCATGCCGCGGTTGAGGTCGAGGAAGTGGAGGTCGGCGAGTTCGCCCTTGAGGGCGCGGCGCAGCATGGACTGCAGCGAGGGGCGGGTGACGGGCCGGCCCCCGAGCCCGGCGATGACGGTTTTGACGTGGCAGTCGACGCCCTGGAGCGCCATGCGGAGGTCGGTGGAGACGATGCCGCCGAAGCCGGGGGCGAGGCACTTCTCGACGACGATGACGCGCCGGGCCTTGGCGAGGGCCTGGCGGAGCGCCTGGGAGGGGAACGGGCGGTAGCTGGAGAGGGTGATGACGCCGACCTGCGGCCCCTCCTGGCGGAGTTCGTCGACCGCATCCTTGAGCGTGCCGGCGAGCGAGCCGAGGGTGACGACCACGGTGGCGGCCCCGTCCACGTGGTAGCAGTGGAAGAGCCCGCCGGATTCGCGGCCGAACTGCTCCTTGAACTCTTCGTGGATCTCGGGGATCACGTCGAGGGCCTGGATCTGCTTGTCGTGGGCCAGATAGCGAACCTCGGTGAAGGCTTCGGGGCCGACCATGGCGCCGATCGAATAGGGGGCGGCCGGGTCGAGCACTTGGCGCGGCTGGAAGGGCGGCAGGAACGCATCGACGGCGGCTTGGTCGGGGATTTCCAGCCGCTCGTAGGCGTGGGTCAAAATGAAGCCGTCCATGCAGACCATGACCGGGCAGGACAGCCGCTCGGCCAGGGCGAAGGCCTGGACGTGCAGGTCGACCGCCTCCTGGTTGGTCTCGGCGAACAGCTGGATCCAGCCGGCGTCGCGCATCGACATGCTGTCGCTGTGGTCGTTCCAGATGTTGATCGGCGCGCCGATCGCCCGGTTGCCGATGGTCATGACGATCGGCAGGCCGAGGCCCGAGGCGTTGTAGACCGCCTCGGCCATGAACAGGAGGCCCTGGCTGGCCGTGGCGGTGTAGGCCCTGGCCCCCGCCGCCGAGGCGCCGATCGCGACCGACAAGGCCGCGAACTCGCTCTCGACGTTGATGTATTCGCAGCCCTGGAGCTCGCCCGACTTCACCAACTCGCCGCAGGCCTCGACGATGTGGGTCTGCGGCGAGATCGGATAGGCGCAGATCACCTCGGGCCGACAGCGCGCCACCGCCTCGGCCACCGCACGACTGCCCTCGATCTGCTTGAGCATCTAGACCTCCTCCGGCAGGGCGTGCATCAGTTCGAACGCTTGGTGCGCGGCGGCGACATTGGCATCGGCGACCCGACCGGCGAATTTCTGGCGGATGGCCGCCTCGACCGAGGCGAAGTGCAACAGCCCCTCGACCACCGCGGCGAAGGCGCCGAGCAGGGCGGCGTTGGGCAAGGGACGACCGACGTGGCGGAGCGCGATCTCGGTTGCCGGCACGATCCGCACATGGCCTTCGGGCAGGCCGCCCAGGGCCGCCGCGAGGCCCAACTCGTCGAGCGACTTCTTGGAGTTGAGCAGGACGTAGCCCTGCGGCTTCAGCCCCTGCAGGACCTGCACGGCTGCCAGCAGCGTCGGATCCTGGACGATCACCGCATCCGGTTCCAGGATCGGTTCGCGCAGGCGAATGGGCTTGTCGTCGATCCGGCAGAAGGACACCACCGGCGCGCCGGTCCGCTCCGAGCCGAAGCTCGGAAAGGCTTGCGCGTGGCGCCCCTCGAGAAAGGCGGCGATCGACAGCATTTCGGCCGCGGTCACCACCCCCTGGCCACCTCGACCGTGGAGACGGACCTCGAACATGATCGCCGCTCAGTCCTTCCGACCGTTGTGGTGGTGGTGCACGTTCGCCCTCCCCCGGCGGCTGGCCCCCGGCGTGTGGCCATGATGCACTAGCGAAGCGCGTTCGGGGCTCG
>JBMCMJ010000230.1:0-4652 GCA_048615135.1 Pseudomonadota bacterium | reverse complement strand
CCACGCCCCGCGTCATGGACGCGGAAGCGGCCGCATGGTACCTCGAAGGCGCGTTCTCGGCCAACATCCAGCGGGGAAGAGCCATGCCGGCGTTCAAGACGCTCGACGACATCGACGCACGCGGCAAGCGCGTGCTCGTCCGGGTCGACTTCAACGTGCCGATGGCCGCCGGCGAAGTGACCGATGCGACCCGCATCGAGCGGGCGGCGGCGACCCTCGAGGAACTTGCGGCACAGGGGGCCGTGGTGGTGGTGGCGTCGCATTTCGGCCGCCCCAAGGGCAAGGTCGAAAGCTCGATGTCGCTGCGCCCGATCGTGGCGCCCCTCGAGGCGGCGCTGCCCGGTCGCAAGGTCCACTTCGCCGAGGACTGCGTCGGTGGCACCGCCGAGGAGGCCGTCGCCGCCGCCGAAGCGGGCGAGGTGGTGCTGCTCGAAAACCTCCGTTTCCACGCGGGGGAGGAGAAGAACACGCCCGACTTCGCGGACGGCCTCGCCAAGCTCGCCGATCTGTACGTCAACGACGCGTTCTCCTGCTCGCACCGGGCGCACGCCTCGATCACCGGGGTTGCCGAGCGGTTGCCGACCTTCGCCGGACGGCTGATGCAGGCGGAACTGGAGGCGTTGCAGGCGGCCCTGGAGGAGCCCGAGCGGCCGGTCGCGGCGGTGATCGGCGGCGCCAAGGTGTCGAGCAAGCTGGACGTGCTCGGCAATCTCGTCGCCAAGGTCGATCTTTTGATCATCGGCGGCGGCATGGCCAACACCTTCCTCCACGCGCAGGGCAAGCCGGTGGGCAAGTCGCTCTGCGAGAAGGACCTGGCCGACACCGCCCGCGCCATTCTGGAAGACGCGGAGGCGAAGGGCTGCCGCATTCTTCTGCCGGAGGACGCCGTGGTCGTGACCGCCTTCGAGGCACAGGCCGACAACCGGGTCGTGGCACCCGAGGAGGTGGGCGAGGCGGAGATGATCGTCGATGTCGGCCCGCAGACGGTGAAGGCCGTGGAGGCGGCGCTTGCCGATTGCCGGACCCTGCTCTGGAACGGGCCGATGGGGGCCTTCGAGCTGGACCCGTTCGATGCGGGAACCAACGGCGTGGCCCTGGCCGCGGCGGACCTGACCGACGCCGGCAAGCTGAAGACCGTGGCCGGCGGTGGCGACACCGTGGCGGCACTCGCGAAGGCCGGCGTGCTCGAGCGGTTTTCCTATGTCTCGACGGCCGGCGGGGCCTTCCTCGAATGGCTGGAGGGCAAGGAGTTGCCCGGCGTGGCGGCACTCCGCCGATAGACCGGCAACCCCTCCGCATCGCGGTCGCGGATCTCGCCCAGGCGCGCGCAGCCCTCGCCTGGGCCGCGGCCGCCGGACGCCCCGTGATGCTGTACGGTCAGGCGGCCTGGGTGGTCGGCGCCGCCTATTGGGCCGAGGCCGAGCGCCGGCTCGTCCGGCCAGTCGTGGTCGAGTGCGGTGATCGGGCCGGTACCGTCCTCGCGGCGTTGCGCGTGGGTCTCGGCCGCCTGCACCACAGCGTGGAAGGACCGCAAACGGCTGCCCTCGATGCCCTGATCGCGGCGCACGGCGCGGAACGCGAACGGCGGGGCGCGGACGTCGTGGTCCCGGTCGCACGGTCCGTCGGGGCGTGCATCGCAAGGTGGCGGCTCGAAACCGGTGACCGCCGGCATCCGTCCTGCTAGGAAACGCGCATCCTTAGGATCACCGAGCAACGACGGGATGCCGCCATGCGACTGACACCCAAGGTCAAGGAAATCCTCTCCTGGTACGAGGGAGAGAATGCCGGCGTGAAGGGCAACCTCGCACGCCTCTTGATGCACGGCCGCCTCGGCGGGTCGGGCAAGCTCGTCATTCTGCCGGTCGACCAGGGCTTCGAGCACGGTCCGGCGCGGAGCTTCGCTTCCAATCCCGCCGCCTACGACCCGCACTACCTCTACGAACTCGCGCTGGACGCGGAGCTTTCGGGCTACGCGGCGCCGCTCGGCAGCCTCGAGGCGGGAGCCGACACCTTCGCCGGCGAGTTGCCGCTGATTCTGAAGGTCAACAGCGCCAACAGCCTGCACACGGGCGTGGGCGATCAGGCGATCACCGCGACCGTCAAGGACGCGCTGCGGCTGGGCTGTGTGGGTATCGGCTTCACCATGTACCCCGGCTCCGAAGCCAATTACGGCATGATGGAGGAGCTGCGGGAGTTGACCTACGAGGCGAAGGCCAACGGCCTCTGCGTCGTGGTGTGGTCCTATCCGCGCGGCGGCAAGGTCACCAACGAGACCGCCTACGACATCGTCGCCTACGCGGCGCACATGGCAGCCTTGATGGGCGCCAACATCATCAAGGTGAAACCGCCCTCGGCCGATCTCGACCTCAAGGAGGCCGCCAAGGTCTACGAGGAGCAGAAGATCGACGGCTCGACGCTCACCAAGCGGATCGAGCACATCATGCAGGTCTGCTACGCCAAGAAGCGGCTGGTGGTCTTCTCCGGCGGCGAGGCAACGGACACCGCCTCGTTCCTCGAGGTGGTTCGCCAGATCCGCGATGGCGGCGGCTCGGGCTCGATCGTCGGCCGCAATGCCTTCCGCCGGCCGAAGGCGGAGGCGATGGAGCTGCTCGACCAGATCTGCAAGATCTATCTCGGCCAGTCCTGAGTCCGGCCTTGGCGCGGCCCGAGGCCGAGCCCGAGTTGGAGGATGCGCGCTGCCGGCTTCTGATCCGGGCGCCGGCAGCGCCTTCCACCGAGTTGTTGCGCGCCCTGGAGGCGCTTGCGGCGGCGGACCGGCTCGCGGGGCTCGTGGCCGCCGCCGATGCCGTGCCCGAGGGATTGGCGCGACGCCTCCCCACCGCCTTGCTGCTGGACGGCGCCTTCGAGCCCGAACCGGGTGTCGACGGCGTGCTCGTCACCGTCGGCGAGGATGTGGAGATGGAGGTCACGGCGCTGCGGCGCGCGTGGGGACGTGACGGGCTCGTCGTGGCTGCGGTGGGCACCTCGCGGCACGCGGCGATGGAGGCCGGTGAGTTCGGCGCCGATGCCGTCCTGTTCGATGGCCCGGCGGTCGAGGTCGCCGATTGCCTCGGCTGGTGGCAGGAGCTATTCGTCCTGCCGGCGGCGGCACGGGCCACGGCGGACACGATCGAGCCGTTGATCGCGGCCGGCGCCGATTTTCTCCTGATCGAGGCCGAACGGGTCGATGCCGACCTCGCCCGACGTCTCGACGAAGCCGAACGCGAGCGTTCGCCCCGGAGCTAGAGAGCATCGATGAAGATCAACGGCAACGAGATCCGGCCCGGCATGGTGCTGGAACATCAGGACAAATTGTGGCGCGTGCTCAAGACCGAGCACGTCAAGCCGGGCAAGGGGCCGGCCTATCTGCAGGCCGAGATGAAGGCGATCGTCGAGGGCACCAAGCTCAACGAGCGCTTCCGTGCCGCCGAAACCGTCGAGCGGGTGCGGCTCGACGAGGCGCAGTACCAGTTCCTCTACGAGGACGACACGGGCCTGCACTTCATGGAGCAGGAGAACTTCGAGCAGGTGACGCTGCCGCGGGAGATGATCGGCGAGCCGGCGGTGTTCCTGCAGGAGGGCATGATCTGCACGGTCGAGACCTACGAGGGTCGTCCGCTCGGCGTGAGCCTGCCCGAGACGGTCGTCCAGGAGGTGGTCCAGGCCGATCCCGTCGTGAAGGGGCAGACGGCAGCGGCCTCCTACAAGCCGGCCGTGCTCGACAACGGCGTGCGGGTCATGGTCCCGCCGCACATCGAGGCCGGCACCCGTGTCGTCGTCAACACGACCGAGTTCACCTACGTGGAACGCGCCCGCGACTGAACCGGGGAAGGACGAGGGGGGCCTCGAGGTCCCCCCTCGAGCCCCCCGGCACCGCCTGCGGCGGCGCCACGCGGCCAAGTGGCGGCGGCCTGCCGCCGCCCGGGGGTCCCAGGGGGCCAAAAGCCCCCTGCTCTTCCTTCTCTCTTGCTTCCTTCCTTCCTTCCTTCTTTTTTTCATCTCTCGGAGACCGCGCCCATGCGCCGTTCCCCCAATCTGCAGATCATGGTGCAGGCGGCGCAGAAGGCGGCGCGTTCGCTCGCCCGCGACTTCGGCGAGGTCGAGCAGTTGCAGGTGTCGATCAAGGGGCCGGGGGATTTCGTCAGTGCCGCCGACCGTCGCGCCGAGAAGCTGATCGTCGAGGAACTGCGCCGCGCCCGGCCGGGCTTCGCGTTCCTGGCGGAGGAAGGTGGGAGCGACGGCAAGGAAGCCGCCTCGCGCTGGATCATCGATCCGCTCGACGGGACCTCCAATTTCCTGCACGGCCTGCCGCACTTCGCCATCTCGATCGCTTTGGAGACCAACGGCGAGCTGGTCGCGGGCCTCGTGCTCGACCCGATCAAGCAGGAGCTGTTCACCGCCGAAAAGGGGCAGGGCGCCTACATGAACGACCGGCGGCTCCGGGTTTCGGTGCGGAAGGAACTGGAGCGTTCGATGATCGCCTGCGGCCTGCCGGTGCTCGACTGGGCCGGGCGGGAGAAGGGCTTCATGGCGCAGCTCGACCGGGTGAGTGCTCGGGTTGCCGGTGTCCGCCGCTTCGGTGCGGCCTCGCTCGACCTCGCCTATGTCGCGGCGGGCCGGCTGGACGGTTTTTGGGAATACGGCCTCAAGCC
>JBMCMJ010000229.1:0-4671 GCA_048615135.1 Pseudomonadota bacterium | reverse complement strand
GACCCACCTCGTCACCGTAGTAGAGATGATAGACCCCCGGATCGTCGAAATTCACCGTCTTCTTGACGAAGCGCAGCCCCAATACGCCGCGGTAGAAGTCGAGGTTGCGCTGCGGCGCCCCGCTGATCGCCGTGATGTGATGCAGGCCGTGGACCCGTGCCATGGTCTTCTCCCGATACTCTTCCTTACCCATGACGGTCGGCGGAGGACCTGTCAGCCGGCCGGGCGTGAAGACTGCGTTTCCAACCCGGCGACGACGCCGTGCCAACGGAAGTCCGGTCGATCGTGTACCAAAATGCGCCCTGGCCAGCGTTCGCAACGGCGATAGGATCGCCGAAAATGCGGACCGGTCGCGAAGCCGGCAATATCGGGGGAACTCAACCGCAAGGGAGCAAGGTCGATGCTTTCGACGAAGCAGCTCGCCGTGCTGCGCGAACGTCGTGCCAAGGCGCTTGCCGGCGGTGGTGAGCGGAAGCTGCAGGAACGCCACGCGAAGGGGCTGCTCGGCGCTCGCGAGCGGCTCGACCAACTGTTCGACCCGGACACCTTTCAGGAAATCGGCACCTATGCCGCCCATGACGCCCGGTTTTTCGGCCTCGAAGACAAGGAGTTGCCCTCCGACGGGGTGGTGGTCGGCACGGGCTATCTCGACGGTCGCGCCGTCGCCGCGTTCAGCCAGGACTTCACGGTCCTGGGCGGCACCCTTGGTAAGATGCACGCCAAGAAGATCGTGCAGTCGATGCAGCTCGCCCTCAAGCTCGGCTGCCCACTGGTCGCCTTCAAGGACTCGGCGGGCGCCCGCATCCAGGAAGCGGTCGACGCGCTGTCCGGCTATGGCGAAGTGTTCTACCAGAACGTGCTGCTCTCGGGCGTGGTGCCGCAGATCGCGGTGATCGCGGGGCCGTGCGCGGGCGGCGCCTCCTATTCGCCGGCCTTGATGGACTTCATCATCATGACCGAGCAGAACGCCTATATGTTCATCACCGGCCCCGAGGTCATCAAGGCGGTGACGGGCCGGACGACCAGCCTGGACGATGTCGGCAGTGCGGCGATGCACGCGGCGGTCAGCGGCAACGTCCACTTCGTCGCCGCCGACGACCGGGCGGCCATTCGCCTCGTCAAGCGGCTCCTGAGCTATCTGCCGGCCAACAACAGCGAGGACCCACCGCACGTCCTGGCGGCCGAGCTCGATCTGTCGGCCGACGACGAAATGGCGGCCCTGGTGCCGGAGAGTTCCGCCGAGGTGATGGACGTGCAGCCGATCATCCGCCGGCTGCTGGACGACGGCGCCTTTCTCGAAATCCAGGAACGCTGGGCCGGCAATCTGGTGATCGGCTTCGGGCGCATCCAGGGCGTGGTCGTGGGCATCCTCGCCAACCAGCCGAAGGTGAAGGCGGGTGCGTTGGATATCGACGCCTCCGACAAGGGCGCGCGTTTCATCCGCTTCTGCAACGCCTTCAACATCCCGCTGGTCACCCTGGTCGACGTGCCGGGCTTTCTGCCGGGCATCGAGCAGGAACGCGGCGGCATCATCCGCCACGGGGCGAAGCTGCTCTTCAGCTACGCCTCGACCACGGTGCCGAAGATCACCGTGATCCTGCGCAAGGCTTATGGCGGCTCGTATCTGGCGATGTGCTCCCAAGAAATGGGGGCGGATCTGGTCTATGCTTGGCCCACCGCCGAGATCGCGGTCATGGGCGCCGAGGGGGCGGTCAACATCCTCTACCGCAACGAGTTGAAGGAGGCGGAGGATCCGCGGGCCAAGGCGGCGGAACTCGCGGCCGACTACCGCGAACAGTTCGCCTCGCCCTATCTGGCGGCCGCCCGCGGCTACGTGACCGACGTGATCGAGCCGGGCGAGACCCGCGCCACCCTCGCGCTGGCCCTGCGCAAGCTGTTGCCCAAGCGCGAGTTGCGGCCGGCGAAGAAGCACGGCGACATTCCGCTCTGAGTTCCGCCCACGGCGGCCGCGGCCGCGATCGCAGAAAAGGCCCCGATGGAGTATTCAGCCGCCCGCGCCCTGAGCGACGTCGCCGTCATCTACGCCATCGTCATCGTCGTCTCCCTATCGGTCGCGGTGGTGATCCGGCTGATCGTCGGCACCCTGTCGCGCCGAGCGGACCGGACCGCCGCGGTCGCGGCCAGGCTTCGGCCGGCAGAAGCGACAGCCGCCCTGCCAAACGGCATCCCGCCGCACCATCTGGTGGCCATCGCCGCGGCCGTCGGGGCAATGGCCGGTGCACACCGCATCGTCCGTATCGAGCCCCGCGGATCGAGCTATGGTTGGACCGCGACCGGCCGCACGCTGCACCACGGCTCGCATCATCCACGCCACCGCTGACCCCCCTGCCCCGAACCGCCACCAGAGGCCGTGTCCATGGAAAAGACGTTTCGAATCAAGATCGAAGGCAAGGTCTACGTGGTGACGGTGGAAGACATCACCGCCGAAGGCGAGCAGCACCTCTATCCCGAGCCCGGCAGCATGCGGGCGCAGCCGAGCGAGTTGGCAAAGCCGGCCGGCGGTCAGCCGTCGGCGCCGGGAGCGGCGGCTCCGCTCTCCGCCGCCGGACCGGGTGACGAGATCTCGCCGCTCGCCGGTGTGGTGAAGACGGTCTACGTCAGCAACGGCCAATCGGTGACCGAGGGCGACAAGCTGGTCGCCCTGGAGGCGATGAAGATGATCACCGAGGTGCTCGCCACCCGCGCCGGCACGGTCGGCGACGTCGCCGTGGCACCGGGCGATCCCGTCGAGGCGGGCCAAGTCCTGCTGCGCATCGCCTGACGGCGCGGTTCATGGAAAGCTTCAGCGTCCTCGATCTGTTCCAGGGACTCAGCACCCTGGTGGCTGGCCTGCAAGACGATCCGGTCACGGCGATCGGCCGGCTGTTCCTGATCGGCTTCGGCATTCTGCTGGTCTATCTCGGCCGCAAGGGCGTGCTCGAGGCGCTGTTGATGATCCCGATGGGCCTCGGCATGGCGACGGTGAACGCCGCGGTGATGTTCTTCTACACCTACGATCCCGTCAGCGGCATGCTCGTACCGGGACAGACCGAAGGCCTGCCCGGCACGCTGTTCATCGCGCCTCTGGCCGAGGATCCGAACGCGCTGATCCGCGTGCTGCAGATCAACTGGCTGCAGCCGATCTACACCTTCATGTTCTCCAACGGGCTGATCGCGTGCCTGGTTCTGATGGGCGTGGGCACGCTGCTCGACGTCGGCTTCGTCATGCAGCGGCCGTTCCAGTCGATGTTCATAGCACTGTGCGCGGAGCTCGGCACGGCCGCCATCTTCCCCCTGGCGATCGTCTTCGGCCTCGCCCCGGGCGAAGCCGCCTCGGTCGCCACCATCGGCGGGGCGGACGGGCCGATGGTGCTGTTCGCGTCGCTGCAGTTGGCCCCGCAGTTGTTCGTGCCGATCACGGTGGTGGCCTATCTCTACCTGGGCCTCGCCTATGGCGGCTATCCCTATCTCGTGAAGGCGATGGTGCCTGCCCGCCTGCGCGCCATCCCGATGCCCATCGAGAAGCGGCGCGAGATCACCTCCAACGAAAAGATGGTCTTCGCGGTCATCGCCTGCGTCCTGTTGAGCCTGCTCCTGCCGGTCGCCTCGCCGATCATCATCTCGCTGTTTTTGGGCGTGATCATCCGCGAGAGCGGCATCGGCTACTATATCGAACTGTTCTCGCGGACGGTGCTGTACGGAGCCACGTTCTTCTTGGGTCTGCTGTTGGGAGCACTTTGCGAAGCGTCGACCATTCTCGACCCGGTGGTCCTCAAACTCCTGGTGCTGGGCATGCTGGCGCTGACCATTTCCGGGATCGGCGGCATCCTCGGCGGCTACGTCCTTTGGTGGTGGCATGACGGCAAGTACAACCCGGTGATCGGCATCGCCGGCGTGAGCTGCGTGCCGACCGTCGCCAAGGTGGCCCAGAAATCGGTCGCACCAGGGGTGGTCGTCCTGCCCCACGCGCTCGGTGCAAGCATCAGCGGGGTCATCACCAGCGCCATCTTCGCCGCCGTGTTCATCGCCTATCTGCTGCCCTACAACCTCGCGGCCCTGGGCGCGGACTGATCAACGCAGCGCTCAGGCGGCGGGCTTTCGCGCCGAGCCCAGATAGTTGACGGCGGTGAAGGGGACCAGGCCGAAGGTCGGGTCGAGCCGGCGCGAGAGCCCGGTCGGCCCGAGGCCGGCGAACCGGCCGACGACGAGGCCGCGTCGCTCCAACAGACGCCGCAGGTCCGCCGGGCGGATGAAGAGGGCCGGATCGTGGGTGCCTTCGGGCAGGAGCCGCAACACCCGCTCGCCCATGGTCACCACGACGAAACTTGCGAGCGGGTTCCGGTTGATGGTGTCGAACAAGAAGAGGCCGCCCGGCTTCAGCACTCGAACCACCTCGTCCAGCACCTGCTCCAGATCGCGCACATGCTCCAGGGAATCGCAGCTGACAACGAGGTCGAACGCTTCGTCCGGCAACGGCAGATCTTCGCCCACCCCCTCCACGTAGTCGATCGACAGGCCCGCCTGGGCCGCATGGCGCCGGGCCGCCTCCAGCGCCGACTTGGCGGGGTCGACGCCCGTCACGCGCGCACCCTTCTCCGCCATGGCCTCGGCCATGAAGCCGCCCCCGCAGCCGAGGTCGAGAACCGCCTTGTCGTGCCAGTCGCCGACCAG
>JBMCMJ010000228.1:0-4686 GCA_048615135.1 Pseudomonadota bacterium | reverse complement strand
TGCTACCCTCACCCCGTTCTTCGGGCCTCGTCGGTCCCCCGCCCGTGCCGCGAAGAACGCCGAATTACGAAACAAACTGTCCGCCCCAGGTTTCGTTCTCCCTCAACCCCTTACCCTGTACATAACCCGTATTATGACAAATTCCTCCGCCCGACCCTTCCAAGTCCCGCAGCCGGCAGCGCCGGGTGCGGGTCGGGGGGTCCGGGGGGCCAAAAGCCCCCCGCCCTCTTCCCTGCCCTTCCTCTACCCACCTTTCTCCCGCCCGGCCCCTGCACTAAGACCATGTTCCCGGCGGCGTTTTGCCGGGTTTTGGGAGACGAGGATGCGGCCCAGGCTGCCGACCGCCGCTTTGTCGGTCACCATCAACCACGTTGCGGCGGTGGTGATCCCGGTCGGGTTCCTGATGGGTGCCGTGGTCGCCCGGGGTTCTTTCGCCCTTGCAGCATTCGTCTCCTACGATCCGGCCGTGGGCTAGGCCGATGCGCACGGCACCTTTGGTTCCCGCCATTGCAGCCTTCGGGTTGGCTACGGCCCCGGCGCTGGCCGAGCGCCTGGACGGCGTGCCGATCGTCAACCGCGTCGAGATCGAGCAGTTGGCGCCCGGCACCGAGCACCGCTTTTGGCTGGAGGCCGGCAGCACGCCTTTGGGCCAGCCCTATCTGGTGCCGGTGATGGTCATGCGCGGCGCCGAGGACGGCCCCCGTCTTTGGCTTTCGGCCGCGGTGCATGGCGACGAGTTGAACGGTGTGCGGGTCGTCCAGCGCCTGTTCGACGACCTCGACCCATTGGCCCTGCGGGGTACGGTGATCGGCCTGCCGGCGGTCAACCTGCCGGGCATCGCGGCCCACAGCCGCTTCTTCCCGCTCGCCGAGGACGGCGGCAGCCAGGTCGATCTCAACCGGGTTTGGCCGGGCGAGGCGGGCTCGGCCGACGCGGCGCGGCGCTTCGCCCACGACCTCTGGACCGGCGTCGCCGAGCGCCGGATCGACCTCGCGATCGACCTCCACACCCAGACCCGGGGTGCCGTGTTCCCGCTGTTCGTCTTCGCCGATTTCCGCAACCCCCACGCCGAGCGGCTGGCCCGCGCCCTGGGCCCCGACATGATCAAGGTCGACCAGGGTGCTGCCGGCAGCCTGGAGACCGCCTTCATCGAGGCCGGCGTGCCGGCCGTGACCCTCGAGATCGGCGGCCCCAAGCGCTTCGACGAGCCCTTGATCCGCCGCGCCCTCGACGGCCTGAGGGCGCTGATGGTCGGCGAGGGGATGCTCGACGAGCCCGTGGCCGAGCGCCCGCCGCCGTTCGTCGGCCAGGAGGAAGCCACGGTGCGGGCGGTGAGCGGCGGCTTCGTCGAGGTGCTGGTGGAGCTCGGCGACGACGTCATCGCCGGCCAGCCGATCGCCCGCCAGGTCGACCTGTTCGGCAACCCGATCGCTCGCTACACGGCCCCCTTCGACGGCCGCGTCCTGTCGATCGCGACCGACCCCTTGCGCGAGCCGGGAGCGATGCTGGTCCGCCTGCTTCGCGCCCTGCAGGGCTGACCCCTCATGGGTTCGGGCTTGGGAAAGCCGTGCGGATGGGCTACCCACGGGCACCAGCCGAGCGAGGAGACGATGTCCGCGCCTTCCTTCAACGACATGCTCAAGGCCATCGTGACCGCCATGGTCGGCGCGTGGCGGCCGTGCCAGCCGCTCCTGTTGACGGCGATCGTCATCGCTTTGGTGGTTGCCGCGGTGTTCGGCCTCCTCGCACCGGGCGAGGTCGGCCAGGGGCTCGCCGGCCTGCCGCTCACCGTTTTGACGCTCGCTGTCTCGGCCGGGGTGGCCGGCTTCATCATGACCGGCGACGGCCGCTTCACCACTCTCGACGGGGTGGTGCGCGAGCCGAGGAGCTACCGCTTCGTGCTGCGCTACCTGTTGTTGAGCCTGGCGCTGTCGCTGCCGCTGGTGGCGATGATCCCGACCCTGGCCGGTGCTGCCGCCGGCGGTGATGCCCTCGGTGCCGGGACCGCGCTCGTGGCGCTCGGCCTGATCGGCGTGGTGATCTTCCTGGCGGCGCGCCTCGCCCCCTTCCCCTACGCGGTGTTCCTCCACCAGCCGGCGAGCCTCGGCGACAGCTGGCGGATGACCGAGGGCCATGCTCTCAAGATCGTCGGCTGCATCGCCATCTTCGCGCTCGGCATTCTCGGCACCGTCACGCTGGTCACCTTCGTGCTCGGCGGGCTGATCACCGCCGCCGGCAGCGCCACGGGCCTCGGCGGCGGCGCGGCGGCGACCATGGCCGTGCAGGCGATCGGTCAGATCGCCGCGGTCTATGCCATCGACTGCGTCTACGGGACCATCACCCGCCTGCTCGCCGCGCCGCCGCCGGTGGTCGAGCGCGATGCCTGAGGCTCACCCGCCGCGTCGGTACGCCTCGAGCTTTGCCTGCCAGCCGAGGGAATTGGCCACCTCGCGGTTGACGAGACCACGGGGAACCTCGCCCCGCTTCACCGCCAGCACCGCCGCGACGTCGGCCGCCCCGATCCCGGCGAAGCATTGGTCGGTCCAGCAGAGCGCGTGCGGCGCCAGAATGACGTTGTCGAGGGTGGTGATCGGCTCGCCCTCGGGCGTCGGCTCCTCCTCGAACACATCCAGGCCGGCGCCGGCGATCCGCCGGTCGCGCAGCGCCTCGTAGAGGGCGCGTTGATCGACCACCGGGCCACGGGCCGTGTTGATCAGATAGGCCGTGGGCTTCATCAGCGCCAAGCGCTCGGCGTTGACGATGTGGCGGGTCGCCTCGCTCAGCGGGCAGCTGACCGAGAGGAAGTCGCTCTGGCGGAAAAGGGTCTCGAGGTCGACCAGTTCGACCCCCAACTCCCTGGCCATCGCCGGGTCGGCATAGGGATCGTGGGCCAGAAAGCGCAGGCCCAGCGGGGCCGCCACGCGGAACACCTCGGCACCGATATTGCCCATGCCGAGCTGACCGAGGGTCCGGCCGACCAGGCCCACCCCCATATACTCGCTGCGCTCGGCCCAGCCGGGCGGGCCGCGGCGGACCAGCCGATCCTTCTCCATGAGCTTGCCGGCGAGCGCCAGGACGAAGGTGAGGATGGCCACCGCCACCGGCCGGCGCACGCCGTCGGGGGTGGTGACGAGGGCGATGTCGGCGCCGGTGCAGGCGGCCACATCCACGCTGTCGTAGCCGACCCCGAACCGGGCGACCACGGCGAGCCGGCCGCTGGTCGGCACGCTGCGGGCGGTGAAGCGCGAGCCGAGCAGAATCAGCGCGTCGACCTCCTCCAGCGCCTCGCCGGGGATCATGCCTTCGACCGGGTCGACCCAGCGGAGGTTCAGCCCTGGTTCCGCCTGCAGCGGCGCCAGATCGAAGTCCGGATAGGCCATCGTCCCATCGGGTTTGCGGAAATCGCCGCTGAGTGCCACCTCGAAGCTCGCCATGTCAGCCCCCCTTCTTGCCCTTCTTGGGTTTCGCGGTCCCCTTCCCGGCGCCCGCCCGGATCGCCTCGAGCCCGTCGCGGACCGCTGCCTGCAGCAGCCAGACGTCGCCCGAGTAGATGACGAGGTCCCAGCCGTCCTTGGCGAGGGCGACGCCCGTGGCCACGTCGCCGACCAGCCGGCCGATCGGCTTGCCGTGCGCCTTGCCGGCCTTCTTCACGGACTTCAGGGCGGTCAGGTAGTCCGGGTGATCGAACTGACCGGGGATACCCATGTCGCAGGTCAGATCGAAATGACCGACCCACAGCACGTCGACGCCCGGCGTGGCGGCGATCGCGTCCACGTTCGCGATGCCGGCCCGGGTCTCGATCAGGGCGACGAAGGCGGTGCGTTCGTTGGCGCTTGCGAGCGCCTCCATGACCGGCCCCTGCCGGTAGCGGTCGTTGGCGAGCCCGAGCGCCACGCCGCGCCTGCCGTCCGGCGTATACTTCATGTGCCGGACGACGGTGGCGGCCTCCTCGGGGGAGCCCACCATCGGCACGACGATGGCATCGGCACCGACATCCAGGGCGCGCGCCACATGATCGTAGGCACCGCTCGGAATGCGCACCAGATGCGGCAGGCCCGCTGCCTCCAGATAGCGCAGCGTCCGGTGGACGGTCTCGAAGCCGAGGCCGCTGTGCTCCATGTCCAGCCAGACGAACTGGCAGCCCGCCTCCTGCAGCACGTAGCCGATGCCCGGGGTGGCGAACTCACCGACGTAGTGGCCGAGCTTGAGGTCCTTCCTCGCCAGCAGATCCCTGAACGACGGTGCCATCGGGAACCCTTTCTCAGCCGTTGCAGATCGCCTTGACGCTCGCCATCACCTCGTCCGGCTCCAGCACCCGGAGCCAGTCGTCGCGCAGGAGCTTCGGCTTCGCCTGGGCGATGGCGAGCTTGGCCCCGTCGGAGAACTGGCCCGGAAACTCCTCGAACAGGATGGCCAGCTCGATGCCCAGATGGCCGAGCATGAAGTCCATCGCCGCTTCCTTCGGCACGCCCTTGGCCACCACGGCGTCGGTCGCCTCGCGGAGTGCGGTCACGAGCGTGGCGCCGATGGTCTCCGACAGCGCGGGCTCGAGCAGCGCCATGCCCTCGACCGTGGTCCGGTGCGAGCGGATCACCGGCTGGTAGATCAGCTTCGCCACCTCTTCACAGAGCGCGAAGTGCTCTTCCGGTCCCTGCATCAGCGCCGAGACGATCGCCTGGCCCGCCG
>JBMCMJ010000227.1:0-4716 GCA_048615135.1 Pseudomonadota bacterium | reverse complement strand
CCGTCGGCATCGTCGATGCGAACCATATGAACCTTACCGGGGCCGACGATAGCGATATCGACCCGCCAGATACTGCCCGTAGTGGTCATGGTGATGGGTTCCGACTCTTGCTGGTGATAGGGATGGCTGCGAGCGACGGGGAAAGGGCACCTACGGTCGGCTCGCGCCCCGCCGCGCGAGACCGTCGTCGAGACGAGAACAGGCCCGAAGGCGCCGAATTTGCGGCGGGTAACGCTGCATGTACGGTTTCAAGCTCGACCTCCTTTAGGGGAACACGTCGCGCGGGACCGCGGCTACGATGTTCGATCTTCGTGGTCGCCGAAGACCGCGAGCCGAAGTTCGTGTATCTGCTCTTCGAGTCGCTTGACTCGCTCGGCCAACCCAACAGGATCCGTCGAGGTCGCCTCGAACGGCGCCTGATCCTCGGCGAGCCCGAAGAGCAGAGTGCCGTGGGTGTGGTCCTCGAACGTTGGGTTCGCCACGTCCAACAATTGCCAGGGCGGCGCATCCGGACGTCGACCCGGGTTGGGACCCAATCGAGCTCGGAACGTGCGCCCCAGGCTCGTCGCGGTCCAGCCACGTTCACTGGTCAATCGCTCGATTACCGGCGCCTTGATGCTGACCTGCTCGCCCAGCTGTCCACCGTCGACGATCTCGGCGAAGCCGAAGCCGGCCCCACTCTGCGGCCAGCTGGTAATCGTCACATTTGCGACGAACGTGCGGCCGCCTGTCATGGCCATCGCAGCTCCATGACCGAAGGGCGCGAAGACGCTGCCCGACCCGATTGCAGCCTGCAGCGAAACGGGGATGCTCCGCCGGTACCGGGCCGTGCGGGGACGGGATCGTCGAAGTGTTCGGGGGCACAGTGCCGGGCCGATACCGGGCGGTTGTCGGGGGCGAGCGCCGAACCCGGAGAGATCCGGCCGATGGCCCACGGCCGCTGATCAGGCCACCCTAGCGGTGCATCGCCAGCGAAGCAGAAGTACATCAACTCAACTCTCTAGTGATAGTGATAGGTAACGAGAAAACGATAGCCGTTTGAAGTCGTCCCCGCAACCGTTTCGTTTCGCATTCAGCGCTCGATCACATCCCGTATTGATTGAAGGGATTGGTCGAAAAGATCCGATAAGTAGAAGTATCCGGGGGCGGCAAAGCCATGCCGGCGTCCGCTCAGGCACATCCGAGGTCGGCCAGATCGCCGATCCGTCGGTTTCCCGACGCGCGGCGCTCCGCCGGCCGACCGGGGCATTGCCTCAATCCTTGAAGGCGTGGGTCAATCCCCGGGTCATGGGCTCCATGATGAAGCTCATCAGCGTTCGCTCGCCACGGATGACGACGACGTCGACCGGAAGCCCGGGTCGAAAGCGCCTCCAGGCCTCCTCGGATTGGGGCAGCCGCACCCGAGCCGAGTAGTGCGGCCGATTGCCGTCGGCGCCGACCACCAGATCGGCCGAAACGGTCACGACTTCGCCGCGGATCGGCGGGTCCGAACGCCGCGCCATGCCCGGCAGATAGATGTCCGCAGCCATCCCCACATCCACGAAATCGATGTCGCTCGGGCTGATGCGGACGTCCACCACCAGCGGATCGTCCAGCGGTACGATCTCCATCAGCACCGAGCCGCGGCCAACCACGCCGCCGATCGTGTGAACCGCCATGTTCACCACCGTCCCCGACGCGGGTGCCCGCACCTGCAGGTCGGCCAGCCGATGCACGATGCCCCGTCGGTTCTCGCGCAGCGAATAGATCTCCTTCTGGACCATCTGCAGTTCGCTCTCGATGGCCTCCTGGTAAGCGGCCCGTCTTTGATCGATCTCCAGTTGATGAAAATCGGCCGAGCGCCGGGCATCCTTGTAGGCGATGTCGAGTTCCGCGATCCGGCCTTCCAATTGTGCGAGCGCGCGCTCCAACTCCAAGAGACGCCGGCGGGGCGCAAAGCCCTTGTCGGCCAGCAGGCGGGTATCTTCCAGTTCGCTCTGGGTCAGCCGGACGCGCTGCTGCTGCTGGAAGAGCTGCCGTTCGAGACCTTCGGCTGCGTCGTTGGCCTGGGCCACTCGGCTTTCCAAGCTCATGATGCGCGTGCCGAGGGCGGAGCGGCGGGCGAGAAAGATGCTTTCCTGATCGCCGACGATCCCCGACGCTTCGCTCAGCGGCGAGTTGCGGACGGACTCCGGAAATTCGATCCGATCGTCTCCCCGACGCTCGGCCTCCAGCCGCGCCTCCTTCGCCTCGGCCATCAGCAGCAGCTGCTCACTGCGCGTATCCGCCGCCATCAGTTCTTCGTTCTTGAGCACCACCAGGGCCTGGCCGACGACGACGTCATCGCCGTCGCGCACGAGGATCTGCTCGATGACCCCACCCTCCGGGTGCTGGACGTGCTTGCGGTCACTGTCGACGACGACGGTGCCCGGCGCGATGACCGCCGAACTCAAGGGAGCGGCAATGGACCAGGCAACGAACCCGCCGAGGCTGAGCAACAATACGGTCGTGCCGACAACGACATCGAAGCCGGGCCGGAGACGTGCGGCGAAAGAATCATCGTTCGCCGGCTGACCCCTGGGGTCGCTGGCGAGGCGGTCGTTCTCCGTCATCGCGCGGCTTTCGTCCTTTGCTGATCGTGGAGCGGTGCGTCGTCCTCACCTGCGATGTGCGGGCGCAGGACATCGGTGAGCGCAGCCCTGGGCCGGAAGACCCCCGGCCGACCGCGTTGCAGAACGAGGAGGTGATCGGCCAGATGGAGAAGGGGGGCCGATCTCGAGGCGATCACGATCGTGCAACCGGCGGATTTGAGCTGACGCAACGCGAATGCGAGCTGATTTTCTCCCGCATCGTCCAAATGGAAGGTCGGCTCGTCGAGCACGATGTATCGCGGAGCGCGGTAGAAGGCGCGAGCCAAGCCGATCATTTGCTGCTCACCGCTCGACAGACGAAGGCTCGGGTGGCCGAGAGGGGTGTCGTAGCCTTGCGGCAAGCGGAGAATCTGGTCGTGCGTGCCGGCCAGGCGGGCTGCTTCGACCACCGCCGCGTCGTCGACCTCGGCGAACCGGGCGATGTTCTCGGCGACGGTGCCACCGAAGAGTTCCAGCTCCTGCGGCACGTAACCGATCGAGCGGCCCCATTGGTCGGACGGCCAATCGGCGAGGGATGCGCCATCCAGTCGGATTTCGCCGAACGTCGGCGCCTGCACCCCGGCCAGCAGTCGGCACAGGGTCGTCTTGCCGGCTCCGACCGGTCCGACGATCGCCAGGGTCTCGCCGTGCGCAACCTCGAACGAGAGGCCGCGGAGCACCGGTGCACCTCGATCACCGTAGCGGAGCGCGACGTCGGCAACGGACAGATGGCCCTGCGCCGCCGGCAGTTGGGTCCGCCGCCGATCGGTCTGTCGGGCGGCGAGTTCGTCCAGCCGACGCCAAGCCTGCATGGCGTCCGAGAGTTGAAACCAGCCGCTCGCCAGATGCTCGACCGGAGCGAAGGCCCGAGAAAGGAGCAGCGAGACCGCGATGATCGCGCCGGGCGCGACCGCCTGCTGCACCGCCAGCCATGCCGCGACGCCGAGCGACGACAGGAGCAGAACGGAGCGGAGGCCGCGACTGACCGACCGCGCGAACGAGCCCGCGTAGCCCACGCGCAGTTCGAGGTCGAGTTGCCGGCCCCGGCTGGCCAGAAGATGGCTCTCGATCTCGTCGAGGCCGCCCATGGCGCGGAGCGCCTCGTTGTCACTTCCGAACTCGTGCAGCGTATCGGTGATCCGGCGATCGAACCGCCGCAGGCTGTTCTGTGCGCGCCGCGTGTAGATCGCAGTGACGAGGCAGGCCGACATCAAGACGAGTGCACCCAGACCGCTGATCGCGCCCAGATAGGGATGAATGCCGGCGATAATGGCAACCGCGAGCAACACCCATGGGGCATCGAAGGCGGCCAGGGCGACGGGGGAGGCGAGCGTTCTGCGGACGAGTGCAAGGTCGCTGGCAGGTTGTCCGGCAGCCGCGCCGTCGTTACCGCGGAGACCGGTCTTGAGCACCACTCCGGCGACCCCCGTCGCCACCTTGGCAGAGAACTGGACCATCAAACGGCCACGGATCACGTCCAGCAGCAACGAGGCGGCGATCATGCCGACGACCAGGAGGGAGAGAACCACCAGCGTGGAGATGCTCTGGGTCGGCAGAACGCGATCGTAGATCTGCATCGAAAACAGCGGTACCCCCAGCATCAGGAGGTTCGCGCCGAAGCTGAACAGGGCAACCGGAGCCAGATAGTCGAGGTGGCCGGCGAGCCGGCGCAACGAGCGCGTCCGGCGCATACGGCCGACAGCGGTGGTCGGGCAGGGGCCTGCCTCGAAGCGTGGACCGAACGCCTTCATACCGCGTCCCCGTCGTCGAAGATCTCGGCCGTGGGATCGGTCCATTCGGCGGGCTCGGAAGGCCCTCGATGCCGCCCGCCGTCATGGCCTTCGTCAAGGGGTGGCGTCGGGCCCGCGGCGCCCGACAGCCAGAACGCGTGTTCGTCGACGAACGGCTTGACCTTGTCCTCGATGTGCCCGGGGGTCGCCCGGCCCACCGGATCCAACAGGTCGAGGATCGGCTCGGCAAGACCCGGGGTAACTCCCGGCCCCGGCGCGGGATAGGCGATGTCGTCGGCACCTGCGGCCCGAGCGGCGCCGAATGCCTCGGCGCCGTCGCCACCACGCGAATCGGGACCGCGTTCGGCGGGGCCCTT
>JBMCMJ010000226.1:0-4734 GCA_048615135.1 Pseudomonadota bacterium | reverse complement strand
CGGTAGCGGCTCGGGTCCTTGCCGAGGGCTTTGTAGGCTCGGCGGGTGGCCTGGATGGGGGCGATGGCGGCGAGCGGGGTGGTGCGGATGCGCGCCGTCACGTCGTCGAGGGCGGCATCGAGGTCGGGCGAGGGAGTGCCCGCCTCGAAGGCGAGGAGGCCGAGGCGTGCGGCCGTGGCGGCCTCGCGGAAGATGGGATCGAGGCTGACGTCGAGCGGTGGCTCAGTCATGCGGCGGAGCGTCGGGTCGTTCCTTGACGTAGCTGCCGGGGGCGTCTTCCAAAGGCTCGAGCGGACCGGCCGACGGATCGCGGGCGGGCACGAGCGGGCCGCTCTTCTCCTTCAGCCACGTCGCCCAGTCGGGCCACCAGGAGCCGTCCTGGTGGGTGGCGCCGCTGAGCCAGGCCTCGGGGTCGTCGAGGCTGCGGTCGTCGTTGGTCCAAAAGCCGTATTTGGGCCGGGAGGAGGGCGGGTTCATGACGCCCGCGATGTGGCCGGAGCCGGCGAGCACGAAGCGGACCGGTCCCTGGAACTGCCGGGTGACGGGGTAGCAGGAGCGCCAGGGGGCGATGTGGTCCTCGATGGTGGCGAGCGCGTAGGTGGGGGTTTTCACGAGCCGCGTGTCGATCGGCGTGCCGAGGATTTCGAGGGTGTTGGGGCGGGCGGTGGCGTTGCCGAGGTAGAAGGCGCGGATGTAGTCGGAGAGCATGCGGGCGGGCAGGCGCGTCGCATCCGCGTTCCAGTAGAGCAGATCGAAGGGCTGCGGGTCCTTGCCGAGCAGGTAGTTGTTGACGAAAAACGACCAGATCAGGTCGTTCTCGCGCAACAGCTGGAACATGGTGGCGAGGTGGCGGCCGTCGAGGAAGCCCGTGGCCCGGGTCTGCGCCTCCATCGATTCCAGGTTGGATTCGTCGACGAACACGCCGACGTCGCCGGTCTCGGTGAAGTCGAACAGGGTGACGAGGAAGGTCGAGCTCTTGATGCGGTCGTCGCCCAATGCTGCCATGCGGGCGAGGCCCACGGTCGCTAGGATGCCGCCGATGCAGTAGTTCAAGAGGCCCACCTCGCGCACGCCCGTCTGCTGTTCGATGACGTCGAGGGCCGTGAGCGGGCCTTCGGCGAGGTAGTCCTCGAAGCGCTTGTGGGCGAGGCGCTCGTTGGGGTTGCGCCAGGAGATGAGAAAGACGGTGAAGCCCTGCTCGACCGCGAACTTCACGAAGCTGTTTCGCGGCTGCATGTCGAGGATGTAGAACTTGTTGATCCAGGCCGGAACGATCAGCAGCGGGCGTTCGTGCACGACGTCGGTCGCCGGCGCATACTGGATCAGCTCCATCAACTCGTTGCGGTAGATGACCTTGCCCGGGCTGAGCGCGAGGTTCCGGCCGACGGCGAAGGCCTCGTCGTCGGTCATCTTGATGCGCAGATGGCCGCCGCCGCGCTCGAAGTCCTCCAGCAGGTTCTCCAACCCGTCGACCAGGCAGCGGCCCTCGGTTTCCTGGATACGCCGGATGACTTCCGGATTGGTGAGCGGGAAGTTGGTGGGGGCGAGCGCGCTCAGATATTGGCGGGTGTAGAATTTGAGACGCTTGCGGGTGGCGGGGTCGAGGTCCTCGGCACCCTCGACCAACTCCATCAGCCAGTTGGAAAGCACGAAGTAGCTCTGCTGCAGGTAGGCGAACGGCGCCTCCTCGCTCCAGGCCTTGTCCTTGAAGCGGCGGTCGCCGGCGGGCGGCGGGACGACCGGCTCGAGCCGGCCCTTGCGCTGGGCCTCCACGACGTTGTGCCAAAGCGCGAAGCTGTCGCGCCAAAGGGCCGCCTGGGCCTCGGCGACGCGGAGCGGATCGGTCAACAGGTCGAGGCCGAAGGCGCGAAACGAGCGGTTGATCGATTCGACGTCGACGATCGAGAAGCTCGAGCCCGCGAGTTCGTCGAGCTTCTGCACGAAGCTCTTGCCGAACAGGGCGGTGGCCCGTTCGTTGAGGTCGACCAGCCGGGCAAGCGCAGCCGCCCGTTCGTCGTCGACGGTGTCGGCAGGGTCGTGGCTGTCGTTCGCGGCGACTCGTGGGTTCACGTTCGGCCTCCCTCGGTTGGCCCCCCAACGATCAAACGCAAGCCGGCGATGCAACCGCCACTTTGCTCCCCCGTTGTTCTGTCACGCCGTTGTCGCGAACGGCCCCTATGGTAATGTTGCGGTTGCGAGACAAGGGTAGTTGCCCAAGAGGAGAAACGACATGCGGATCGCGGTGCTCGGTGGTGACGGCTTCGTCGGCTGGCCCACGGCGCTTCATCTCTCGGCCAAGGGGCACGAGGTGGTGATCGTCGACAGCCTCGTTCGTCGGCAGATCGACGGCGAACTCGACGTGCAGTCACTGACGCCGATCACCAGCCCGAAGGAGCGCCGCGACGTCTGGGCCGAGGTGACCGGCCGGCACATCCACCTCGAGCGGATCGACCTCGCCCACGACTACGGCGAACTGAAGGCGTGGCTCGCGGACTTTCGGCCGGAGGCGATGGTGCACCTCGCCGAGCAGCGGGCGGCACCCTATTCGATGAAGTCGCCGAAGCACAAGCGCTACACCGTCGACAACAACGTCAACGCGACCCACAACCTGCTCTGCGCGCTGGTGGAACTCGGCCTCGACACGCATCTGGTGCATCTGGGGACGATGGGCGTCTACGGCTACTCGACCATCGGCGCGCCGATCCCGGAGGGCTACCAGCCGATCAAGATCGACCTGCCGGATGGCCGGGTGGCGGAGCAGGAGATCCTCTACCCGTCCAATCCGGGCTCGATCTACCACATGACCAAGTGCCTGGATCAGATCCTGTTTGCCTACTACGCCAAGAACGACGGGCTCAGGATCACCGATCTGCACCAGGGCATCGTCTGGGGCACGAACACGCCCGAGACCTCGATGGACGAACGGCTGGTCAACCGCTTCGACTACGACGGCGACTACGGCACGGTGCTCAACCGTTTGCTGATCCAGGCGGCGATCGGCTACCCGCTGACGGTGCACGGCACGGGCGGGCAGACCCGCGCGTTCATCCACATCAAGGACAGCGTGCGCTGCATCGAACTCGCCATCCTGAACCCGCCGGCGCGGGGCGACCGGGTGAAGATCTTCAACCAGATGACCGAGACCCACCGGGTGCGCGATCTGGCCGAACTGGTGGCGAAGCTGACCGGGGCGAAGATCGCCTACGTCACCAACCCGCGCAAGGAAGCGGCCGAGAACGACCTCGTCGTGAAGAACGACCAGTTCCTCGCCCTCGGGCTGGAGCCGACCACGCTGAGCGAGGGGCTGCTCGAGGAGGTGGTCGAGGTGGCCCGCCGCTACGGCGCGCGCGTCGATCCGCGGCACATCCCGTGCGTCTCCGCCTGGACGCGGGACATCGCCGAACAGCTCGCCAAGGAAAAGCGGCCGCAGCTCGTCAAGGCGGCCGGCTGAGGCGCATGCACGCGTTCGCCACCCTCGTGACGAACGCCGACTATGCGGTGGGTGCCCTGGCGCTGGCCCGTTCGCTGCGGCGGACGGGCACGGACGCGCCCCTGCTCGTGCTGACGCATCCGGGAATCGACGGGCTCGACCGGCTCGAGGGCGAGGGCTGCGAGTTGGTCGAACTGCGCCCGCTGCCGCTGTCGGATGCGTTCCGCGCCCGGCATTCGCGGCAGGCGCAACATGCGGCAGCGCCCTTCACCAAGGGCACCAAGCCTGCCTTCGCCGATCCGCTCGACAACTTCCAGAAGCTCCGCCTCTGGGAGCAGGACCGCTATCGGCGGATCGTCTTTCTCGATGCCGATACCGTGGTGGTGCGGCCGATCGACAAGCTGTTCGGCTATCCGGAATTCTCCGCCGCCCCCAATCTCTACGAGACGCTCGCCGACATGCATCGGCTCAATTCGGGCGTATTCGTCGCGGCACCGTCCAAGGCCACCTTCGCCGCCATGCTGGAGGCCCTCGACGCGCCCGAGGTGTTTTGGCGGCGCACCGACCAGACCTTCCTCGAGACGTGGTTTCCCGACTGGCACGGGCTGCCCTACACCTACAACTGCCTGCAATACGTCTATTTCAACCTGCCCGATCTCTGGCACTGGCCGGCGATCAAGGTCGTGCACTACCAGTACGAGAAGCCGTGGGCGGCCGAGCACCCGCGCAAGGCGCAGCTGCAGCCGCTGATCGATCTGTGGTGGCGGCTGTTCGAGGGCGGTGCCCCACCCGACGCTCTGCCGGTCCGCTGACGTGCGGATCGCCGTCACCGGAGCGACCGGCCAGGTCGGCCGGTTCGTCGTCGCCGAGTTGCTGGCCCGTGGCCACGAGGTGGTGGCGTGGCGGCGGCCGGCGAGTGACGTCGGCGGCTTTGCGGGGCCGATCCGCTGGGTGGACGGCAGCTTGGAGCATCCCGCCAGCGCCGATGCCCTGCTGGAGGGGGCCGATGCGCTCGTCCACGCGGCGTTCCGGCACGTCCCGGGGCGCTACCGGGGGGGCGAGGGCGACGACCCGCTCGGCTTCCTGCGGGTCAACCTCGAGGGCTCGTTGCGCCTGATCGAGACGGCGCGCGGTCGTGGCGTGGGGCGGCTGGTGTTCCTCTCCACCCGTGCAGTCTATGGTCGGCGCCTGGCCGATCGGCCGCTCGACGAGACCCATCCGCTGCTGCCGACCACCCACTACGGGGCGCACAAGGCGGCGGTGGAGGCGGTGATCCGCGGCTACGGCAAGGTGGACGGCCTCGC
>JBMCMJ010000225.1:0-4747 GCA_048615135.1 Pseudomonadota bacterium | reverse complement strand
GGTCGACCTCGCGATCGTCGGCGCCGGCCCGACCGGCCTCGTGGCCGCCGCCGAGGCGGCGACCTTGGGGCTGCGAACCGTCGTGCTCGACGAGAACAGCTCGGCCGGCGGCCAGGCCTGGCGCGGCGCCACGGCACCCGGCCCGCGCGCCCGCTCGCTGACCCTGGCCGACGCCACCGCCAATGCCACGCTCGCCGAGGCCGAGAGGCACGGGGCGGAATTTCGCCTGGGCGCGTCGGTTTGGGACATCTCCGGCGACGGCATCCTCGCCTATGCCCGCGACGGACGGAGCCAACGGCTGCAGGCGGCAGCCGTCCTGCTCTGTCCGGGCGCCAAGGAGCGTCCGGTGCCCTTTCCCGGCTGGACCCTGCCCGGCGTGATGGGCGCAGGCGCGCTGCAGTCGGTGGTCAAGACCGGCGGGATCGTGCCGGCGATGCCCTGGGCGTTGGCGGGCTCCGGCCCCTTGGCGCTCCTGGTCCTCGCCCAACTGGTCGAGTTGGATGCGCCGCCGGTCGTGGTGCTGGACACCACGCCGCAGAACAGCCTGCAGCAAAGCCTCCGCCATCTCCCGGCGGCGGTCGCCGCCCAGCCGGATCTGGTCCTGAGCGGGTTGCGGTTGCTCTGGCGCCGCCGACGCTCCGGGGTTCGCGTCGTTGCGGGCGTGCAACGCCTGGAAGCCCTGGGCCGCGACCAGATCGAGGCGGTGATCGCGCACCACCGGCACGGCAGCGAGCGGTTCGAGGTGGGGCTGCTCGCGGTGCACGAGGGGGTGGTGCCGCGCAGCGCCCTGCCCCGGCTGCTCGGCGTGCCGCATCGCTGGAACGACCTGCGCCGCAGCTTCGAGCCGGAGGTCGACACCTTCGGCCGGGTCGCCGGCCGGCCCTTGTGGGTGGCGGGCGACGCGGCCGCGGTCGAGGGCGAGGTGGCCTCCAGGCTGCGCGGGCGGCTCGCCGCGATCGACATCGCCGGTGCCCTGGACCGGATCAGGGACGGCAACGCCCGCAAAACCGCCCTGCTCCACGCGCACCGCCGCCAGCAGAAGCTGCGCCGCTTCCTCGACCGGCTCTACCCGGCACCGCGGCCGACCATCGCCGACGACGTCGTCGTCTGCCGCTGCGAGCGCGTCACGGCGGGCGAGATCCGAGGCGCGGTGGCGGCGGGCGCCCACGGTCCGAACCGGGTCAAGGCGGCCACCCGCTGCGGCATGGGGCTGTGCCAGGGCCGGATGTGCGGGCTGGCCCTGACCGAACTGATCGCCGAGGCGACCGGCCGAAGCCCCGCGGACGTCGGCTCGTTGCGCATCCGGCCGCCGTTGAAGCCGATCCGGCTCGACGAGTTGGCGGCACTCGACGCATGAGCGCGACCGCCGACGTGATCGTCGTCGGCGGCGGGCTGGTCGGGCTCTCGACGGCGCTCTACGCGGCCCGCGAGGGTCTCGACGTGGTCGTCATGGAACGGGCTTGGCCCGGGCGCCATGCCTCCGGCGCGAACGCCGGGGGCGTGCGGTCGCTCAACCGGCACGACGCGGAGATCCCGCTCGCCCGCGCGGCGCTCGATCTGTGGCGGCGCCTGGAAGACCTCGTCGGCGACGACGGCGGCTTCGTCGCGTCGGGCCAAGTGCGCGTCGCCGAAGACGACGACCAGGCGCGAACGCTGCGCGACCGGGTCGCCCGGCTGCACGACCTCGGCTACGCGCACGAGCGGTGGATCGAGGCGGGCGAACTGCACGATCGGGTCGGCGGCATCGGCCGCCACTGCCGGGGTGCCATCGTCGTCGACGACGACGGCTATGCCGATCCGCAGCGGACCACCGCCGCCTTCGCCCGTGCCGCGGTGCGGGCGGGCGTTCGCCTGCTCGTCGACACCCGGGTCGGCGGCATCGGCGCCGACGGTGCGGATCTCGTGGTCACCACGGCCGGGGGCCGCTGGACGGCACCTCGGGTGGTCAACGCGGCGGGCGGCTGGGGCCCCTGCTTCGCCGCCTCGATCGGTGAGCCCGTGCCGGTGCGGGCCACGGCGTTGCAGATGCTGGTGACGAGCCCGCTCGGGGCCTTCGTCCGGCCGGTCGTGGGCAGCCAGGGACGCAAGCTCTCCTTGAAGCAACTCGCCAACGGCCGGGTGGTGATCGGCGGGGCGTTCGAGGGCACGCCCGACCTCGAGACCGGCACCAGCCGGCTCGACCATGCGGCCCTCGCCGCCAACGCGCGCAATGCGCTGGCCCTGTTCCCCGAGGCGCTGCGCGGGGCCAGCATCCTGCGCGCCTGGGCCGGGATCGAGGGTTGGGCCCTGGACCATCTGCCGATCATCGACCGGAGCCGGACGGTCGGCGGGCTGGTCCACGCCTTCGGCTTCTCGGGCCACGGCTTCGCCCTCGCGCCGCTGATCGGCCGGCTGGTGACCGACCTGCTGCTGGAGCGGTCCTCCAACCTGCCGCTCGACCCCTTCCGGATCGATCGTTTCGCAGGAGGCGGACATGCTGGAGGCTGAAGGGCGCGTGGTGCTGGTGAGCGGTGCGAGCCGCGGGATCGGCGCCGCGATCGCCCGTCATCTGCTCGCTCGCGGCTACACGGTGAGCCTCGGCGCCCGCGATCCGGCGGACCTCGCGGCGGTAAGCGAAGGCTTTCCCGAGGCCAGGGTCCACCACGCCCGCTACGACGCCGAGGATCGGGCCAGTCACGCGGCCTGGGTCGAGGCCGCGCTCGACCGGTTCGGGCGGATCGACGGGCTCGTCAACAACGCCGGCATCGGGGTCAAGGGCACCATCGAGACGGTGGACGAGGCGGACCTGGATCGGATCTGGGCGGTCAACGTCAAGGCCCCATTGCACATGATCCGCCTCTGCCTGCCGGCGCTCCGCCGCTCGGGCAACGGGCGGATCGCCAACGTCGCCTCGCTCTCCGGCAAGCGGGTGCGCAACGACAACGTTGCCTACAACATGAGCAAGTTCGCGGTGCTGGCGCTCACCCACGGCGCCCGCCGGCTCGGCTGGGAGGACGGCGTGCGGGCCACCGCGATCTGCCCGAGCTTCGTGCGCACCGATCTCGTCGCCGACGTCACCAAGGTGGCCCAGCACGAGATGATCGACCCCGACGACCTCGCCACCCTGGTCGAAACGGTCATGGCCCTGCCCAACACCGCGAGCGTCGCCGAACTGCTGGTCAACTGCCGCCTCGAGGACACGGTCTGACGCGCCCGGTTGTCACGCGCCGGAAAGCTGGCCACAACGAAATCCCGGGTACGGGCACCAAGGAGAACGATCGATGACACGATCCCTCGCACTCGCCGCGGCGGTGGTCCTGACCGCGGGCAGTGCCGCGGCGCAGCAGACCACCTTGAACATCGGCATGGCCACGGCCGACGTCGGCCGCCTCGATCCGCACGTCGCGACGACCACGCCGGACAAGGGCCTCCTCTACTGGATGTTCAACGGTCTGGTCCGCATCGAGCCGGGCAAGGCGAGCCCCGCCTTCATCGAACCCGACCTCGCCGAGAGCTGGACGACCTCGGAGGACGGCCTCACCTGGACCTTCCAGCTGCGCGAGGGCGTGCCGTGCCACGGCGACTACGGCGAGTTGACCGCCGAGGACGTCGTCTTCTCGCTGCAGCGGGCGGCGGACCCGGACAGCTCGGCCTTCGCCAAGGACTACGACGCGTTTGCCAGCGTCACCGCCACCGGCGCTTACGAGGTCGAGATCGTCCTTGCCAACCCGGTGCCGTCGCTGCTCGGCCTGCTCGTCCCCTATCACGGCGGCAACATCGTCTGTCAGGACGCGGTAGAAGACCTCGGTGAGGACTTCGTCCTCAACCCGATCGGCACCGGCCCCTTCATGTTCGCGGAATACCAGCCGCAGCAATACGTCAAGCTCGTCGCCAACGAGGACTATTTCCGCGGCGCGCCGGCAATCAAGGAAATCTACTACCGCTTCATTCCGTCGGACGCGAGCCGTGACCTCGCCTTCCAATCCGGCGAGGTGGACATGATCTACGGCCGGCAGGACGAGACCTGGGTCGAGCGGATCAGCCGGATCCCGAACGCTCGCGTGGTGGTGATGGAGCCGGGCGAGATGTCCGTCCTCAACCTCAACATGACCATGCCGCCGCTCGACGACATCCGCGTCCGCCGCGCGATCGCCCACGCCATCGACAAGGAGGCCATGGTCCAGTTCCGCGGGCCGTCGGTCACCCGCATCGCGCACTCGGTCGTGCCGGAGGGCTATCTCGGCTACACCGACGAGGTGGCGCGTTACGACTTCGACCTCGACAAGGCGCGCGCGCTGCTCGCCGAGGCCGGCTTTCCCGATGGCGTGACCATCAACGCCATCCACACCACCCTGCCGGGCATGCTGACCACCATCGAGGTCGTTCAGGCGCTGCTCGCCGAGGCCGGCATCACCCTCGACCTCACCCTGGTCGAGCACGCGACCTTCCACGCGCAGATCCGCCAGGACCTCTCGCAGCTGACCCACTATTCGGCCGCCCGCTTCCCCATCGCCGACGTCTACCTCACCCAGTTCTTCTACGGCCCCTCCACGGTCGACACGCCCACCGCGGTCACCAATTTCTCGCACTGCGACGTCGCCGACGCCGAGATCGAGGCGGCCCGCATCGAGACCGATCCGCAGCGCCAGCTGGAACTCTGGAAAATCGCGCAGCAGAAGATCATGGACGAGGTCTGCGCCGTGCCCGTCTACGAGAACCTGCAGCTCTGGGCCTGGAAGGACAGCCTGGACCTCGGGGTCGAGGTCGA
>JBMCMJ010000224.1:0-4758 GCA_048615135.1 Pseudomonadota bacterium | reverse complement strand
ACGCCGAGCCCGAGTGGTACGTCGATCTGTGGCTGACGCTCGTCTGGGTGGTCTATCTGGTGGTCTTCGCGGGCACGCTGATCCGGCGGCGGGAGAGCCACATCTACGTGGCGAACTGGTTCTTCCTCGCGTTCATCATCACCATCGCCATGCTGCATATCGTCAACAACCTGTCGGTCCCGGTGTCGTGGTTCGGCACCAAGAGCTATTCGCTCTGGCCGGGTGTGCAGGACGCGATGGTGCAGTGGTGGTACGGCCACAACGCCGTCGGCTTCTTCCTTACGGCCGGCTTCCTCGGCATCATGTACTACTTCGTGCCGAAACAGGCGGAACGGCCGGTGTATTCCTACCGGCTGTCGATCGTGCACTTCTGGGCGCTGATCTTTCTCTATATCTGGGCCGGCCCGCACCACCTGCACTACACCTCGCTGCCCGACTGGACGCAGATGCTGGGCATGACCTTCTCGGTGATGCTGTGGATGCCGTCCTGGGGCGGCATGATCAACGGCCTGATGACCCTCTCGGGCGCCTGGGACAAGCTCCGAACCGACCCCGTGCTGCGCTTCCTCGTGGTGTCGGTCGCCTTCTACGGCATGAGCACCTTCGAGGGGCCGCTGATGTCGATCCGTCAGGTCAACGCGCTCAGCCACTACACCGACTGGACCGTCGGTCACGTCCATTCGGGCGCGCTCGGCTGGGTCGCCTTCGTCACCTTCGGCGCGATGTACTATCTCGTCCCGCGCCTCTGGAACCGGCAGCGGCTCTACAGCCTGCGCCTCGTCGAGTGGCACTTCTGGATCGCGACCCTCGGCATCGTTCTCTACATCACCTCGATGTGGGTCTCGGGGATCATGCAGGGCCTGATGTGGCGGGCCTACGACGAGCTCGGCTTCCTGCAGTTCTCGTTCATCGAGACCGTGGCGGCGATGCACCCGTTCTACGTCATCCGCGCCCTGGGCGGGGTGCTGTTCCTCACCGGTGCCTTGATCATGGTCTACAATGTCTGGCGGACCATCCGCGGCGACGTCGCCCTCGAGACCGAGGGTGACGCGCGGGCCCGCCCGACCGCCGCCGTTCCGGCCGAGTGAGGGAGGGTCCGCAGATGGTCTGGAAAAAGCACGAAGTCTTCGAGACGCGGACGCTGGCCCTCGCCTCCGGCATCCTGGTGGTGGTGGCGATCGGCGGCATCGTCGAGATCGCGCCTCTGTTCTCGATCCAGAACACGATCGAGCGGGTGGAGGGCATGCGGCCCTACTCGCCGCTCGAGCTGGCCGGGCGCAACATCTACGTCCGCGAAGGCTGCTACACCTGCCACAGCCAGCAGGTCCGCACGCTCCGGGACGAGGTCGAGCGCTACGGCCATTTCAGCCTCGCCGCCGAGAGCATGTACGATCACCCGTTCCAATGGGGCAGCAAGCGCACCGGGCCCGATCTGGCCCGGGTCGGCGGCAAGTACTCCAACGAGTGGCACGTCCAGCACCTGATCGACCCGCGCTCGGTCGTCCCCGAGAGCATCATGCCGCCCTACGCGTTCCTGCAGGAGACGCTGCTCGACCCCGCCGACATCCAGGCGCACCTGCGCACGCTGCGCTCGATCGGCGTACCGTACACCGACGAGATGATCGAGAACGCCCGGTTCGACATGGTCAACCAGGCGGCCGGCGAGTTCGACGGCGACTGGGCGGCCGTGCAGGAGCGCTATCCGAACGCCGCGGTCGGGGTCTTCGACGGCGATCCCGACCGCCTGACCGAGATGGACGCGCTCGTCGCCTACCTCCAGGTGCTCGGCCAGCTGGTCGACTTCACGTCGATCGAGCCCGAGCAGCTCGAGCAGCGCTGAGGAGGCAGGACGTGTCGCAGTCGGTATTGAACATCCTCTACCAGATGTGGCTCGTGGGGATGGTCGTCATCTTCGTGGGCATCGTCTGGTGGGTGTTCCGACCGAAGAACCGGAAAAAGTGGGAAGAGCGCGGGCGCATTCCCTTCGACGACAAGGACGGCTAGATGCCTACCAAGATCGAAAAGGACGAGGTGACCGGGGTCGAGACCACCGGTCACGAGTGGGACGGCATTCGGGAGCTGAACAACCCGCTGCCGAAGTGGTGGGTCTACACCTTCTACGTCAGCATCGCCTACGCGGTGGTGTGGTGGGTGCTCTATCCGGCCATCCCGTTCGGTCCCTCGGCGACCGGCGGCCTCACCGGCATCGACAGTCGTGATCGGGTGATGGCCGAGATCGACCGCGTCGAGGCCGAGCGCGCCACGGTCCGCCAACAACTGGTCGGCGCCGAACTCGCCGACATCCAGGCCGACCCGACGCTCCTCACCTACGCTATGACCGGCGGGCGGATCGCCTTCGGCGACAACTGCGCGCCGTGCCACGGCGTCGGCGGCACCGGGCAGCTCCAGTACCCCGTGCTCGCCGACGACGACTGGATCTGGGGCGGCTCCGTCGAGGCGATCGAGCAGACCATCAACTGGGGGATTCGCTCGCCCGACCACGAGTTGGACACGCGCTTCGCGATGATGCCGGCGTTCGGCGCCGACGGCATCCTCAGCCGCGAGGAAATCGACCAGGTCACGGCCTTCGTCGTGACGCTCAACGGTCGGGAGGCCGAGGATCCGGCGCTCGTGGAGGCGGGGGCCGAGCTCTACGACTTCCACTGCGCGTCCTGCCATGGCGTCGAGGGCGAGGGCATCCAGGACATGGGGGCGCCGGCACTCAACGATCAGATCTGGCTCTACGACGGCGAACCGGAGGCGATCCGGGCCCAGATCCGCAACCCGCAGCACGGCGTGATGCCCGGCTTCATCGACCGGCTCGACGAGGCGACGATCAAGATGCTCGCTGTCTACGTGCACGCGCTCGGGGGTGGCGAGTAGACGCTGGAGCGGGGCGCGCGGCGGCCGTAGGGAGCCGTGCGTCCACCTTGGTCGCAAGGACAATTAAGGAACACCGCATATATGTGTTTGACGGCGCTGCTGCCGCGCCGTTCGCTGCTCATCATCGGGAGTTCGGGTCGCCATGGGGCATGCCCTCGAAGACCTTGCCAAGCAGGCCCAGCTCGACGCGACCCTGTCCGAGCCGGGCGGGCACGCGGCGCCGGGCGTCAAGCGCGAAGCGGTCGCCTCGCGTACCGAGCAGAAGGAGAGCAGCCTCTACCAGGGTCGGGTGCACGTCTATCCGAAGGCCATCAGCGGCACCTTCCGCCGGGTCAAATGGGCAGCGCTGGTGGTGCTTCTGGCCATCTACTGGGTACTGCCGTGGATCCGCTGGGACCGCGGTCCGGGTGCGCCGGACCAAGCGGTGATGATCGACATGGCCGGGCGCCGGGCGTACTTTTTCTGGATCGAGATCTGGCCGCAGGAAGTCTACTTCCTCACCGGCATCCTGATCCTGGCGGCGTTCGGACTGTTCCTCGCGACCTCGCTGTTCGGCCGCGTCTGGTGCGGCTTCGCCTGCCCGCAGACCGTGTGGACCGACCTCTACATGTGGGTCGAGCGCCGCATCGAGGGGGATCGCTCCGCCCGCATCCGGCTCGACAAGTCGCCATGGTCGGCCGAGAAATGGCGCAAGAAGATCAGCAAGCACGCGGTCTGGCTGCTGATCGCCTTCGCCACCGGCGGGGCCTGGATCTTTTATTTCGGCAACGCGCCCGACATGCTGGTCGACGCCCTGACCGGGCAGGCGAGCGGGCCGATCTATTTCTTCGTCGGGCTGTTTACCTTCACGACCTATCTCCTTGCCGGCCATGCGCGCGAGCAGGTCTGCACCTACATGTGCCCCTGGCCGCGCATCCAGGGGGCGCTGTTCGACGAGGACACGCTCGCCGTCACCTACGAGCGTTGGCGCGGTGAGCCGCGCGGCCCGGTGCGCAAGGGCCAAGGCTTCGAGGGGCGGGGCGACTGCATCGACTGCAAGCAGTGCGTCGCCGTCTGTCCGACCGGCATCGACATCCGCGACGGCCTGCAGCTCGAATGCATCGGCTGCGCGCTCTGCATCGATGCCTGCAACGAGGTGATGGACAAGGTCGGCCGGCCGCGCAACCTGATCACCTACGACAGTGCCCGCAATACGGCCCTGCGCGAGGACCGCGAGGCGCCGCGCTATCGGATCTTCCGTCCGCGGACGCTGATCTACGTCGTGCTCCTCACCGTGGTCGGCAGCGTGATGACCTGGGGTCTGTTGACCCGCGCCGAGGCGCATCTGTCGGTCGAGCGCGACCGCAGTGGGCTCTTCGTCACGCTGTCCGACGGCAGCGTGCGCAACAGCTACCTGTTGAAGATCCACAACAAGACGCACGATCCGCAGCTCTACACGCTCGACATCGAGGGCCTGCCGGAGAGCGCCGTGGTCTGGGTGCAGGGTCGCGAGCCCGAGGCCCTCGGCAGCCTGCGCCTGCGCGCCGAGCCCGACACGGTGGTCAGCTACACGCTGATGATCGCGGCCCCGCCGAGCGATCTCGAGGCGCCCTCGGTCGATCTGGACTTCACCATCACCGCCGAAAACGGCGCCGTCGCCACGCAGGACAGCGTATTCCGGGGACCCGAACGATGATGACCGAGCCCGCCCGCAAGAGCCGATGGATCCCCTGGGCGTTCGTGGCCTTCTTCGGCGTCGTGTTCCTGGTGAACGGGGTGATGGTCTACTTCGCCGTCACCACCTTCGCCGGGGTCGAGCGGCGCGACGCCTTCAAGCGCGCGCAGTCCTACAACGAGGTCCTGGCCGAGGCGCGGGCGCAGGCAGCCCTCGGCTGG
>JBMCMJ010000223.1:0-4774 GCA_048615135.1 Pseudomonadota bacterium | reverse complement strand
CCCGGGGGCCGACGGCGCGCCCGCCCGGGTGTTCGCCATCGAAGGGTTGGACGCGTGAATCTCGAAACCCTGCTCGCCCGCCACGGTAAGGTCGGCGGTCCCGCCCGCGCGGCCCTCGTCGGCGCCGGCGAGTTCGGTGCCTCGTTCGTCGCCCAGGCGCGCAAGAGTGGCGAGGTCGAGGTCTGCGTGATCTGCGACCTCGACCCCGAGCGGGCCGTGCGCGCCGCCCTCGCCGCAGGCCATGCGCCCGAGGAGGTGCGGCCTTGCCCGGATCGCGCGAGCGCCGAGCAGGCCCTGGCCGACGGCGCGATCGCGGTGGTCCGCGACGTCGCCCTCGCCACAGCCCTGCCGGTCGACGCCGTGCTGGAGGCGACGGGCGACCCCGAGGGCGCTGCCCGGACGGCGCGCCTCGCCATCGAAGCGGGGCGGCACGTGGTCATGGCCACGAAGGAGGCCGAGGTCGTCGTCGGCCCCATCCTCGCGCACCGAGCGGCCGAACGCGGCGTCGTGCATACCCCGGTGGACGGCGACCAGCCGAGCCTCCTGATCGGCCTCGTCGGCTGGGCGCGAAGCCTCGGCTTCACCGTCGTCTGCGCCGGCAAGGCGAGCGAGTCGGACTTCGTCTGGGACGGCAGGGGCGACCGGGTGACCGCCTGGGGCCGCACCGAGTCCAGCCCCGGCCTCGCCGGTGCCTTTCGCCTCGAGGACGGCGAGCCGGACGCGGTGTTGGCGACGCGCGCCCGCGCGCCCTTCGCCCGTACGACCGTGCCCGATCTGTGCGAGATGGGGATCGTTGCCAACCATACGGGGCTCGCCCCGGATCGCCCGGACCTGCACGCACCGATCGCCCGGACCGTCGAACTGCCGACCCTGTTCCGCCCGAGGGCCGCGGGTGGCCTCCTCGCCGACATCGGCCGGGTCGACATGTTCAACTGCCTCCGTCGACCCGACGAATTGAGCTTCGCCGGCGGGGTGTTCGTCGTGGTCGAAGCTCCGGACGCGGCGACCGGCCGGCTGTTGCGCGCCAAGGGGCTGCCGACCTGCCCCGACGGACGCTACGTGCTGCTGCACAATCCCGTCCATCTGCTGGGCGCCGAGGCCCTCGCGTCGGTGATCGCCGCCAGCCGGCTCGGCTGCAGCACGGGCGGCGTGATGCCCCGACAGCACATCGACCTCGTCGGGCGGGCGAGCCGCGACCTCGAGCCCGGCGAGCGCCTTTCCATCGGCACGCGCCATGTCATCGACGGCTTGGACCATCGCCTCGAGCCCGCCCGGACCCTCGCGCCGAGCGCCCCGGTCCCCTACTACTTGGCCGATGGGGCGGTGGTCCGACGCCGAGTTGCGGTGGGCTCATGCCCGACGTTGGAGGACCTGGAGCTCCGCTCGGAATCGGTGCTGCAAAGGTTGCGGAGCGAGCAGGACCGGGAGTTGGGCGTGGGCTGAGCGAGCCCGCGAAGCCGCGGGCCGCCCAGCGCGGTCAGTCCTTGGCGAGCCCATCGAATGCGGCCTCGCCCCAGACTTGGCGCACCCGCTGATCACGGCCGCAGGCGAAGCGGTAGTAGCGGTAGCGTAGGGAATTCTTCAGGTAGTAGTCCTGGTGGTAGTCCTCCGCCGGCCAGAAAGTCGGTGCATCGAGGATGCGGGTCACGATCCGCCGACCGAGGGCCTCCTCTGCCGCCGCCTTGCTCGCCTCGGCGATCGACCGCTCTTCGGCCGAGCGGACGAACACGGCCGTGCGGTAGCTGTTGCCGCGATCGCAGAACTGCCCGCGGTCGTCGGTCACGTCGATCGTCCGCCAGAACGCGTCGAGCACGGTGCGGTAGTCGACCACGGCGGGATCGAAGCGCACCCGTACCGCCTCCAGGTCGCCGTTCGCCACGTGGCTCTGATAGGTCGGGTTCGGAAATTTGCCACCGATATAGCCCGAGGTCGTCTCGAGGACGCCGTCGAGCGCGTCGAAATCGGCCTCGACGCACCAGAAGCAGCCACCCGCCAGGATCGCCTCGTCCAACTCGGCCGCCGCCGCCGGCCATGCCGCAAGTACGCACACCAGAAGCCAACGCAGCCCCCGCATGACACCTCCCTCACTGGTCCCGCCCAACGCCCCCGCCTAAGGTGGTGCCGCTGTCGAGGGAGGCCAGGGATGACGTTCGATCGGGGCGAGCTGGGGCTGTTGAGCGAGCTGGAGCGCAAGGTGCTGTGGCTTGCCTCCTGGACCGTGCACAACGCCAACCACGTCCGCCCCTCGCGCGACGGCATCAAGGTCGGCGGCCATCAGTCGTCCTCGGCGTCGGTCGTCACTCTCATGACCGCCCTCTACTTCGCCGTGCTGCGACCGGAGGACCGGGTCGCGGTCAAGCCGCACGCCTCGCCCGTCTTCCATGCCATCCAATATCTGCTGGGCAAGCAGAGCCAGGACCAGCTGGAACGCTTTCGGGCCTTCGGCGGGGCCCAGTCCTACCCCTCGCGCACCAAGGACAAGGACGACGTCGATTTCTCGACGGGCTCGGTCGGCCTCGGCGTCGGCGTCACCCTGTTCGCCTCGCTCGTGCAGGACTATCTCCGCGCGCATCGTCTGATCGACCCGAACGGACCGACCGGCCGCATGGTGGCGCTGCTCGGCGACGCCGAGCTCGACGAGGGCAACATCTACGAGGCGCTGCTGGAGGGCTGGAAGCAGGACGTCCGCAATCTCTGGTGGATCGTCGACTACAACCGCCAGTCGCTCGATGGCGTGGTGAACGACGCGCTGTTCCAGCGGATCGAGCGGTTCTTCGCCAATGTCGGCTGGCGGGTGGTCAACATCAAATACGGCGAGCGCATGCAGCGGGCCTTCGAGGGGCCGGCCGGCGAAGCGCTGCAGCGGTGGATCGACGATTGCCCCAACCAGCTCTACTCGGCCCTCACCTTCAAGGGCGGCGCCGCTTGGCGCGCCAAGCTGGCTCAGGACCTCGCCGGGACGAGCGGCCTGAAGGAACTTCTGGACAGCCACGACGACGCGGCGCTGCAGGCGCTCATGACCAATCTCGGCGGTCACGACCTCACCACGCTGCTCGAGGCGTTCGAGGGCATCGACGACGACCGGCCGACCTGCTTCGTCGCCTACACGATCAAGGGCTACGGCCTGCCGCTCGCCGGGCACAAGGACAACCACGCGGGGCTGATGACGCCCGAGCAGATCGGCCGATTGAAGGCGGCGCACGGCATCGCCGACGGCGAGGAATGGCAGCCCTTCGCCGGGCTCGCCGCACCCGAGGCCAAGCTCCGGGCGTTCCTCGGCCGCGTGCCCTTCGCCAGCCGCCGTCCGGTGGCGGCACCGGCGCGGATCGAGGTGCCGCCGCTCGCCGTGCCGAAGGGGCGGGTGCAGTCGACCCAGGAAGCGTTCGGGCGGATCCTGAACGACCTTGCCCGCTCCAACGCGCCGCTCGCCCACCACGTGATGACGACCTCCCCGGACGTCACGATCTCGACCAATCTGGCGGGCTGGGTCAACCAGCGGGCGATCTACCATCGCACGCTCCGCCCGGACCTGTTTCGCGAGGAGCAGGTCGCCTCACCGCTGAAGTGGGACCAGGGTCCGCACGGCCAGCATCTCGAGCTCGGGATCGCCGAGAACAACCTGTTTTTGGGGCTGGCCGCCATGGGCCTCGCCCACCGCCTGTTCGGCGGCCGGATCCTGCCGATCGGCACCCTCTACGATCCGTTCATCGCCCGCGGCCTCGATAGCCTCAACTACGCCTGCTACCAGGACGCCCGCTTCCTGCTGGTTGCCACCCCGTCGGGCATCTCGCTGGCCCCGGAGGGCGGTGCGCACCAGTCGATCGCCACGCCGCTGATCGGTCTTTCCCAGGACGGACTCGCCGCCTTCGAGCCGGCCTATGCCGACGAACTCGCCTGCCTCATGCGATGGGCCCTCGCCTATCTGCAGAACGACGGCCGCGGCACCTCGGCCACCGGCTGGGAGCGCGACCGGGACGGCGGTTCGGTCTATCTGCGGCTCTCCACCCGTGCCCTGGAGCAGCCGGAGCGCATCCTCGACGACACGCTCGAGCGGGCGATCATCGACGGCGGCTATTGGGTCGAGCCACCGTCGCCGCGGACCCGGATCGTGCTCGTCTACCAGGGCGTGCTCGCCGCCGAGGCCAAGGCCGCCTTCGAGGCCCTTCGGGAGGAGGAGGAGGCGCCGGCGCTGCTCGCCGTGACGTCGGCCGATCGGTTGAATGCCGGCTGGCACGCGGCACAGCGGCAGACGCAGACCACCGGCGAGCGGGTGCCGTCCCACGTCGAACGGCTGCTGCGTCCGCTGCCGCGGGACGCGGCGCTGGTGACCGTCCTCGACGGGCATCCGGCGACTCTGTCGTGGCTCGGCGGCGTCTTCGGCCACCGCGTCCACCCGCTAGGTGTCGAGCATTTCGGGCAGTCGGGCGACACGGTCGATCTCTACGGGCATCACCGCGTCGATCCCGCCGCTCTTCTGGACGCCTGCGCCCAGGCCCTGGTCGATCGCTTGATGGTTGAGAGTATTTGATCGATATTCGTCCCTGAGCTTCATCAAAGGTCCGGCTTTCCCCGCACCGCCGAACGGCTCCACGGTGGCGGCATGAGACCGTTCGATCCGGAAGACGTGGTGACCCGCGCGGAATCGTATCCCTACGATCTCCGCGAGGAGGCGTTCGTCTTCCGTGCCGGACGCGCGCATCCGTTCGAGGACGGCCTGCTGGGCGGCCGCACGGCCGTCCTGGCGATCGGCTCGAACGGCGCCCCGCAACGTCTG
>JBMCMJ010000222.1:0-4777 GCA_048615135.1 Pseudomonadota bacterium | reverse complement strand
ACCGAACGTTTTGCCAAGGAACGCGGCATTGGCCGCATCACCGTCGAGACGCTTTACGATGCCAAGTCGCACTTCGGCCGCTGAGACCACGCCCGTCCGCGTGGTGCTGATCACCCTCGACAGCCATCTGGCGGGGGCTGCGGAGCGCACGCGCAAGGCGCTGGCCAAGGACATCCCCGGACTCGAGGTGTCGCTGCACGCGGCCGCCGACTGGAGCGATGATCCGGCCTCGTTGGAGCGTTGCCGCGCCGACATCGACCAGGGCGACATCGTCTTCGTCTCGATGCTGTTCATGGAGGACCACATCCAGGCGGTCCTGCCCTGGCTGCAGGCACGGCGCGATCAGTGCGACGCGATGGTCGTCTGCATCTCCGCGGGCGAGGTCATCAAGCTGACCCGGATGGGTCGCTTCCGCATGGACAAGTCCGACAGCGGTCCGCTGGCGCTCCTCAAGCGCCTGCGCGGCAGCAAGAAGCCGGGCACGAGTTCCGGCGCCAACCAGATGGCGATGCTGAAGCGGTTGCCGAAGATCCTCCGCTTCATCCCCGGCACGGCGCAGGACGTGCGTGCCTACTTCCTGACGATGCAGTATTTCCTGTCCGGCTCGGACGAGAACATCGCCAACCTCGTGCGGTTCCTCGTCAACCGCTACGCCGACGGCGAGCGCAAGGCCCTCAAGGGCAAGATCCGTTTCGAGCTGCCCGCCGAATATCCGGAGATCGGCGTCTACCATCCGCGCCTGAAGGGCCGGATCGCCGAAGAGCGCCACCGGCTGCCGAAGCCCGCGGGCGAGGTTCGGGGTACGGTCGGTCTTCTGGTGATGCGCTCCTATGTGCTCGCCGGTGACAGCGGCCACTACGACGGGGTCATCGCGGCGCTCGAACGGCGCGGCCTGCAGGTGGTTCCGGCCTATGCGAGCGGGCTCGATTCGCGCCCGGCGATCGAGCGGTTCTTCATGGAGAACGGCCGCTGCACCGTCGATGCCATCCTCTCGCTCACCGGGTTCTCGCTGGTCGGCGGCCCCGCCTTCAACGATGCCGCCGCGGCCGAGGAACTGCTCGCCAAGCTGGATGTCCCCTATCTCGCGGCCCAGGCGGTCGAGTTCCAGAACCTCGAGCAGTGGCACGCCAACGAGCGCGGCCTCCTGCCGGTCGAGGCGACCATGATGGTCGCCATCCCCGAGCTCGACGGTGCGACCGGCCCGCTCGTCTACGGCGGCCGCTCGACCATTGCGGTCGGTGAACATGCCCGCGAGATGCAGGCCGACCCCGAGCGCGCCGACATGCTCGCGGCGCGCGTCGCCAAACTCGTGGCGCTGCGGCGCACGCCCCGCGCCGAGCGGCGGATCGCCATCACCCTGTTCAACTTCCCGCCGAACGGCGGGGCGATCGGCACCGCGGCGCATCTCTCGGTGTTCGCCTCGCTCCAGCATACGCTGGAGACGCTGCAGGCCGAGGGCTACACCGTCGAGGTCCCGGCCGACGTCGACGCGCTGCGCCGCCGCATCCTCGAAGGCAACGCCCGCCGGTACGGCAGCGACGCCAACGTTCACGTCCGCATCCCGGTCGACCATCACGTCAAGCACGAGCGCTGGCTGAAAGACATCGAGGCGCAGTGGGGTCCGGCTCCCGGCAAGCACCAGACCGACGGCGCCACGATCCACGTCCTCGGCGAGCGCTTCGGCAACGTGTTCGTCGGCGTGCAGCCCGCCTTCGGCTACGAGGGCGACCCGATGCGGCTCCTGTTCGAGCGCGGCTTCGCCCCGACCCATGCCTTCGCCGCCTATTACCGCTACATCCGCGAGGACTTCGGCGCCCATGCCGTCCTCCACTTCGGCATGCACGGCGCGCTCGAATTCATGCCGGGCAAGCAGGTCGGCCTTTCGGCCGAATGCTGGCCGGACCGGCTGATCGACGATCTGCCGAACGTCTATCTCTACGCCGCGAACAACCCCTCCGAGGGCACGCTCGCCAAGCGGCGCGGGGCGGCGACGACCGTCACCTACCTCACCCCGCCGGTGACCCATGCGGGGCTCTACCGGGGCCTGTTGGACCTGAAGGCGTCGCTCGACCGCTGGCGCCAGTTGCCGCCCGAGCAGACGACCGAGCGGGCCGATCTGGCAGCCCTGTTGCAGAGCCAAGCGGTGGCGCTCGATCTGGCCGAGGCGGAGCCGGTTTGGGGTGCCGACGCGGTCGTGGAGGTGGCGAAGCTCGGCGAAGCCGTGATCGAACTCGAGGACACGCTGATCCCGCACGGTCTGCACGTGGTCGGCGAAACGCCGAGCCCCGAAGAGCGCGTCGATCTGCTGTTGGCCCTCGCCGAGGCCTCGCACGGCCTGCATCCGACGCGGATCGCCGTCGAGAAGCTCGTCGCCGGTGCGCCGGCCGAAGAGGCCAAGGCCCATGACGGTACCGAGGCGACGCTGGAGGTCTTCCGCGAACTCGCCGCCACGGCCAAGCTGTTGGCCGAGGAGCACGAGTTGGAGGGCATCCTCCACGCCCTCGACGGCGGCTTCATCCGTCCCGTTCCCGGCGGTGACCTGATCCGCAATCCCGGCATCCTGCCGACCGGCCGCAATCTGCATGGCTTCGATCCGTTCCGCATCCCGAGCGCCTTCGCGCTCGCCGACGGCACCAAGCAGGCCGAGCGGCTGCTCGCCCGCCACGCCGCCGAGGGTAATCCGCTGCCGGAGACGGTGGCGATCGTGCTCTGGGGCACGGACAACCTAAAGAGCGAGGGTGGCCCGATCTCGCAGGCCCTGGCCCTGGTCGGCGCTCGGCCGCGCTTCGACGGGTACGGGCGCCTGTGCGGCGCCGAGCTTATCCCGCTCGACGAGTTGGGCCATCCGCGGATCGACGTGCTGGCCACGCTCTCCGGCATCTTCCGCGACCTGTTGCCCCTGCAGACCAAGCTGTTGGCCGAGGCGATGTGGCTCGCCGCCAGCGCCGACGAGCCGGCGGAGTTGAACTTCGTCAAGAAGCACGCGCTGCACTACCAAGAGGTGCACGGCTGCGATCTCGAGACGGCGGCGCTCCGGGTGTTCTCCAACGCCGACGGATCCTACGGCTCGAACGTCAACCAGCTGATCGACAGCGGCGCCTGGGAGGACGAGGAGGAACTCTCCGAGACCTACACCAAGCGCAAGTGCTTCGCCTACGGCCGCAGCGGCAAGCCGGTGCGCCAGGCGGACCTGTTGAAGAGCGTGCTGGGCGACGTGCAGCTCGCCTACCAGAACCTCGAATCGGTCGAGGTCGGCGTTACCACGGTCGACCACTATTTCGACACGCTCGGCGGCATCGGCCGGGCGGTGCGCTCGGCCCGCGGCCAGCAGGTGCCCGTCTACATCGGCGATCAGACCCGGGGCGAAGGGCTGGTGCGCACGCTCGGCGAGCAGGTGGCGCTCGAGACCCGCACGCGGATGCTGAACCCCAAGTGGTACGAATCGATGCTGAAGCACGGCTACGAGGGGGTGCGGCAGATCGAGGCGGCCGTGACCAACACGATGGGCTGGTCGGCGACCACCGGCGAGGTGGCGCCCTGGGTCTATCAGCAACTGACGCAGACCTACGTCCTCGATCCGGACATGCGCGAGCGGCTCGCCGCCTTGAACCCCAAGGCCTCTGCCAAGGTCGCGCACCGCCTCCTGGAGGCGCACGAGCGCCACTACTGGCAGCCGGATGACGAGGTTCTCGAAGCGCTGAAGCGGGCCGGCGAAGAGCTGGAAGACCGCGTCGAAGGCATCACGGAGGGAGTGGCGGCGTGACCATCGTACTGGACCGGACACCCAAACGACCCGACGGCGAGGGCAGCGTGCAGGTGCACCTCGATCCCAACTCCAAGATCGAGGGGGCGAAGGTGTTCGCGGTCTACGGCAAGGGCGGGATCGGCAAGAGCACGACCTCGTCCAACCTGTCGGTCGCCTTCTCCAAGCTCGGCAAGCGGGTCCTGCAGATCGGCTGCGATCCCAAGCACGACAGCACCTTCACCCTGACCAAGTGCCTGATGCCGACCGTGATCGACGTGCTCGAGCAGGTCAATTTCCACTCCGAAGAACTGCGCATCGAGGACTTCGTCTACGAGGGCTACAACGGCGTGATGTGCGTCGAGGCGGGCGGCCCGCCGGCCGGCACCGGCTGCGGCGGCTATGTCGTCGGCCAGACGGTCAAGCTTTTGAAGGAGCACCACCTACTCGACGATACCGACGTCGTCATCTTCGACGTGCTGGGCGACGTGGTCTGCGGTGGCTTCGCAGCGCCGTTGCAGCACGCCGACCGGGCGGTGATCGTCACCGCCAACGACTTCGATTCGATCTACGCCATGAACCGCATCGTCGCGGCGATCCTGGCGAAATCGAAGAACTACGCGGTCCGGCTCGGCGGCGTGGTGTGCAACCGCAGCCGCGGCACGGACCAGGTCGAACGGTTCAACGAGGCGGTCGGCCTCGACCTGATGGCGCATTTCCCGGACCTCGACGTCATCCGCCGCTCGCGGCTGAAGAAGTCGACCCTGTTCGAGATGGAGGAAAGCCCCGAACTGGCCGCCGTCCAGGCCGAGTACATGCAACTCGCCGAGGCCTTGTGGAACGGCACCGAAAAGGAGCCGAAGGTCGCCCAGCCGATGCGCGACCGCGACATCTTCGAACTGTTGGGGTTCGATTGATGTCCAGCGGCACCTACCAGACCCGGCGCAGCGAGCTTCTGACCTATTTCGACCGCACCGCGGCCGAGGCGTGGTCGAAGCTCACCTCCGACGCGCCGGTCAGCGGCATCCGCGCCAC
>JBMCMJ010000221.1:0-4788 GCA_048615135.1 Pseudomonadota bacterium | reverse complement strand
GCCTCACCCGACAGCAGCGCCGGGTCGATGCCCAGCTTGGCCAGGGCCTTCGCCCATTTCATCTCGTTGTCGCGACCGAAGACCAGTTCGGCGTCGGCCGGTACCGAAAGCCACCCATTGGCCTGGATCTCGGCGTCGAGCTGGCCGGGCGCCCAACCGGCATAGCCGAGCGCCATGACCGCGCGGTGGGGCCCCTCCCCCTTGGCGATCGCCTTCAGGATCTCGACCGTCGCCGTCAGCGCGAAATCGTCGTCGATGACGAGCGTCGCGTCGTGCACGTAGTCCGGGCTGTGCAGGACGAAACCGCGGCTGGTCTCGACCGGACCACCGAAATGGATCGGGTCGTCGAGCCGCTGCTCCGGCTCGAGGTCGAGCTGGCGCAGGAGACCGTCGAGGGTCAGCTCGTCCATCGTCCGATTGATGACCAACCCCATCGCCCCGTCGGCGTTGTGCACGCAGACGTAGATCACGGTCCGCTCGAAGCGCTCGTCGCGCATCGAGGGCATCGCCACCAACAGGCTGCCGGAGAGATCGCTGCCGTTCCACGCGTTCGTCGTCATGCTGCAGAGGGTAGGCAGCGCCGGGTTCGGCTTCAAGCTTCGGCAATGCCGCCGCCACGCGGTTTTGCGCGTGACCTTCGCCGAGAGCCGGCTACAACCGTTCGACGTTCGTCCAGAGGGAGGGAACCCCATGACCATCGCCATCGGTGACAAGCTGCCCGAAGCCACCTTCAAGCGCTTCGGTGACGAGGGTCTCGTCGACGTCACCTCGGCCGACCTCTTCGCCGGGCGCAAGGTGGCCCTGTTCGCGGTGCCGGGCGCCTTCACCCCGACCTGCCATGCCAAGCACCTGCCCGGCTACGTCGAGCACGCGGCCGAACTCGAGGCCAAGGGCGTGGACGAGATCGTCTGCATCGCCGTCAACGACCCGTTCGTCATGAAGGCGTGGGCCGACCACAGCCAAGCGGGCGATGCCGTGACGGTCCTGTCGGACGGGAATGCCACCTTCACCAAGGCGATCGGCATGGACGTGGACCTCGCGGGACCGTTTCTCGGCGTCCGCTCCAAGCGCTATGCCATGCTGGTCGACGACGGCGTGGTGAAGGCGCTGATGGTCGAGGAGAACCCGGGTACCGTCGAGAACAGCGGCGCCGAGAAGATGCTCGCTGCGCTCTGAGCCCCTGCCGCCCCGCGCCGCGAGCGCGGGGCGGTTGCCGGCTCAGCGGACGTCGGGCTCGGGCGGCTCCAGGATCGCGATCAGCTCCGCGACCCGGCCCTTGGGTAGCGGCCGATGCTGATCGGCCATGGCCTCGTCGGCCTCGAGCCAGGCAAAGGCCTCGCGCAACTCCTCGGCGGTGGCGCCGGTCCGGAGCAACTGCGCGCGCGTCGGCTGATCGACGGGGCCGACGATGCGCTCGATGTCGTCGAGCGTCAGCACGGTCATGGTCACCTCCGCTGTTCGGGGCCGGCGTGGCGGCCAGCCTGCTATGTCTCCACGTCGTCAACCAGGGACGAACCTGCAAGGTTTCGTGGACGATCCCACTCAGCCGGCGGCACGGAGACGGGCGATGGCCGCGCGGGCGAGCGCGTCGGCGCGTTCGTTGAGCGGATGGCCCGCATGGCCCTTCAGCCAGTGCCAGTCGACCTCGTGGCGGAGCCGTGCCGCGTCCAGCCGCTCCCACAAATCGCGATTCTTGACGGGCTGTCTCTGGGCGTTGCGCCAGCCGTTGCGCTTCCAGCCCGTGATCCAGCTGGTGATCCCCTGGCGGAGGTAGGTGCTGTCGGTCCAGAGCGCCACGCGGCTCGGCCGCTTCAGCGCCTCGAGCGAGGCGATGGCCGCCATCAACTCCATTCGGTTGTTGGTCGTTACGGCCTCACCGCCCGACAGTTCCTTCTCGTGCCCGGCCCAGCGCAGCACGGCCCCCCACCCGCCGGGCCCGGGATTGCCGGAGCAGGCGCCGTCGGTGTGGATCTCGACGGGCTCAGTCGAGGCCATAGGCACGCACGTCCTCGATCTGCCGGTGGAACCGGTTGAGCCGCAGATATTCGAGCGGGTCCTTGGGCGTCACGAGGGCTCCTTCGGGGTGGTTCAGCCAGTCGTAGAGGCGGGTCAGGAGAAAGCGGAAGGCCGAGCCACGGCAAAGGAGCGGCAACGCCCGGCGCTCCTCGGCCGTCAACGGACGCACGGCGGCGTAGCCTTCGAGCAGGGCGCGGCTGCGCGCAGGATCGAGCGTGCCCGCCCGGTCGAAGCCCCAGCAGTTCAGGCAGATGGCAAGGTCGTAGGCCAGTTGGTCGTTGCAGGAGAAGTAGAAGTCGATCAGGCCGCTGACGCTGCTGTCCTCGAAAAAGACGTTGTCGGGGAAGAGGTCGGCGTGGATCACGCCGGCCGGCAGGTCGCGCGGCCACGCCTCCAGCAGAATCCGCAGTTCGGCCCTGATGTCCGCCGCGAGACCGGGCTCGACCTCGTCGGCACGGTGGCCGATGGCATCCACGAGATGCGCCCAGCCGTCGATCCCGAGGTCGTTGGCCCGGTACAGCGCGAAACCGGCGCCCGCCGCGTGCAATTCGGCCAATGCCCGGCCGAGCGCGCGGCAATGCGCCGCCTCCGGTCGCGCGGCCGAACGGCCGTCGAGAAAGCTCACCAGCGCCGCCGGCTTGCCCCGCAGGCGCTGGAGCACACGGCCCGCGCGGTCGTGCAGCGGGACCGGACACGGCACCCCTCGCCCGGCCAGATGCTCCATCAGCCCGAGGAAGAACGGCAGGTCCGCCTCGCGCACCCGCTTCTCGTAGATCGTCAGGATGGAACGCGAGCGGGCCGTTTCGACGTAGAAGTTGGAGTTCTCCACGCCCTCCTGGATGCCGTGCCAACGGCAGAGTTCTCCCAGGTCGTAGGCGGCGACGAATGCCTCGACCGTCGCGTCGTCGAGCGGGGTGAAAACGGCCAAGGGTGGCTCAAGAGGCGCGCAGCGTCGGCACCGGCGGCGCCCGGAAGACCACGTTCTCCTCGGTCAGGGTGACCTCGGTGGCGGTAACGTCGAACCGCTCGGCACAGGCCTGGATAACCCCCTGCACGAGGATTTCCGGCGCCGATGCGCCGGCGGTGAGGCCGAGCGTGCGCACGCCTTCGAGCCACGCCCAGTCGATCTGGTCGGCCGTCTCGATCAACCGTGCGAACGGACAGCCGGCGCGCTGCACCACCTCGACCAGCCGCTTGGAGTTGGAGGAGTTGGGGGCGCCGACGACCAACGCCGCGTCGCAGCGCCGGGCGATGTTCTCGACGGCCTTTTGCCGGTTGGTCGTGGCGTAGCAGATGTCCTCGTTGCGCGGCCCGTGGATCCCCGGGAACCGGGTCTTCAACCGCTCGACCATGGCCGCGGTGTCGGCCACCGACAGGGTGGTCTGGGTGGCGAAGGCGAGCGTCGCCGGATCGTGGTCGGGCAGTCGGTCGACGTCCTCGACGGTCTCGACCAGCACCACGGCGCCGTCGGGGACCTGCCCCATCGTGCCCTCGACCTCCGGATGGCCGGCATGACCGATCAGGATCACCGTGCGGCCGGCGCGGTGGTGCCGCTCCACCTCGCGGTGCACCTTGCTGACCAGCGGGCAGGTGGCGTCGGCATAGAGCAGGCGACGGCGCTTCGCCTCGGCCGGAACGTGCTTCGGCACACCGTGCGCGGAGAACACGACCAGGGCATCGTCGGGCACCTCGTCGAGTTCCTCGACGAAGACGGCACCCTTGGCACGCAGTGCGTCGACCACGTGCCGGTTGTGAACGATCTCGTGGCGGACGTAGACGGGGGCGCCGTGCTGCGCGAGCGCGTTCTCGACCAGCTCGATCGCCCGGTCCACGCCCGCGCAGAAGCCGCGCGGCCCGGCCAGGAGGATGGTCAAGGGCGGTTTGGTCATGATGGCTTCACCGTCGACGGTCGCGGAACCCGCGGGTGGCGTAGCACAGTCGGCCCACCCCTGCCCACCTCGACGATACCTTCCGCACGCGCATCCCTGCCCGCGGTTGCACTGCATCATTCTGGAGATTAGGTTCCGGCTCCCGTTCAGGATGGAGGCCCGACGCCCCATGCAGCGCCCTTCGCTTCGCCCGTCCAACCCGCGTTTCGGCAGTGGCCCGACGGCCAAGCGCCCCGGCTGGAGTCTCGCCGCCCTGGAGGGTGCGATGCTCGGTCGCTCCCACCGCGCCGCACCGGCCAAGGCCAAGCTCGAGGCGGTGATCGAGCGCTCGAAGACGCTGTTGGGCATGCCCGCCGACTACCGGCTCGGCATCCTGCCGGCATCGGACACCGGCGCCTTCGAATGCGCCATGTGGTCGCTGCTCGGCGCTCGCCCGGTCGACGTGGTCGCCTTCGAGAGCTTCGGCTCCGGCTGGCTGACCGATGCGGTCAAGCAACTGAAATTGGGGGCGTTGCGCACCTTCGAGGCGGACTACGGGACACTGCCCGACTTGTCGGGCATCGATCCGGCGCACGACGTGGTGTTCTGCTGGAACGGCACGACCTCGGGGGTGCGGGTGCCGAACGGCGATTGGATCGCTCGCGACCGCGCGGGCCTCACCTTGTGCGACGCGACCTCGGCGGCGTTCGCGATGGAGCTTCCCTGGGACAAGCTCGATGCGGTCACTTGGTCGTGGCAGAAGGTGCTCGGCGGCGAGGCGCAGCACGGCATGCTGGCGCTGAGCCCGCGCGCCGTGGCCCGGCTCGAGAGCCATGCGCCCGGCTGGCCGCTGCCGAAGATCTTCCGCCTGACCAAGGGCGGCAAGCTGATCGAGGGCATCTTC
>JBMCMJ010000220.1:0-4808 GCA_048615135.1 Pseudomonadota bacterium | reverse complement strand
ATCAAGTCCCCCCGCTCCTTCCGAATGCGTCGTTGCACTAGGCATTCGTGCCCAACCGAGCTAGAATCGCCCGATGGGCCATGGTTCTTGGGGAGAGGGTGCGCAAGCCGCCGATCCCGTCGTGCCGAACGAAGCCAGCCCCCCTATTTGTCCAATCATGACAAGGACTTGCCGACCAATCTCCGACGTTTGGAGGAGCGAAGGGTAGCGAGTTCGACCGGCCGGAAGTCGTGGGCGTCGACGCCCACGTCCGCCTGCCGCGGCAGGGGCTTCAGCCGGCCGTGGCTGTGACCGTGGAGGTTCCAGGCGCCCTTGCCCTGACCGTTCCACACCCGGAGCGCATAGTGGCAGAGCACGAGCATCGAGCCCTCCACCTCCAGCTCGACCAGGGGCGAAATGCCGGCCCAGCCCGGGGCCTCGAGCGTCACCGCCGGGTCGTTGTTGCCGGGGACGAGGTATTTGGTGCCGTTGAGCACCGCCAAGAGGGCCGCCACCCGTTCGGCCGTGGGCCGGATGGCGAAGTCGCCCAGGTGCCAGACGGTGTCCTCCGGCGCCACGACGGCGTTCCAGGCCTCGACCATCGCCCGGTCCATCTCGGCCGTCGAGGCGAAGGGGCGGCGGAACAGGCCGCGGGCCCCGCCTTGGCCGAAATGATGGTCCGAGGTGAACCATATCTTTGGCACGCCTGCCCCCTGCCTTCGTCCCGCGCTACCCTCTCCGGCATGTGCGGACGCTATCTCCTCTACAGTTCGACCGACAGCTTGGCCCGCGCCTTCGGCCTCGACCTCGACACCCCGCCCAATCTGGAGCCCCGCTACAACGTGGCACCGACCCAGGAGGTGGTGATCGTCAAGGCGGTCGAGGGTGCGCGGCGCCTGGAGCGCGCGCGCTGGGGCCTGATCCCCGCCTGGGCGAAGGATGCGAGCCTCGGCGCCAAGATGATCAACGCCCGCAGCGAGACCGTCCACGAGAAGCCGGCTTTCCGCCAAGCCTTCCGCGCCCGGCGTTGTCTCGTCCCGGCCGACGGCTTCTACGAGTGGACGACCGAGAAGGGCGCCAAGCAGCCCTGGCTGCTCGAGCCCGCGTCGGGCGGGCCGATCGGCTTCGCCGGCCTGTTCGAACGTTGGCAGAGCCCGGAGGGCGAGACCATCCAGAGCTGCACCATTCTGACGACCGAGGCGAGCGCCGACATCCATCACCTACACCACCGCATGCCGGTGATCCTCGCGCCCGACGACCACGAGGCGTGGCTGAGCGGACCGGCCGAGGGGGCGCGCACCCTGCTCCGTGCGGCCCCGGTGGGCACGCTGCGCTTTCGCCGCGTCGACAAGCGCGTCAACAAAGTCGAGCACGACGATCCGGGGCTGATCGCCGAGGCGCCCAGCCAGGCGAGCCTGTTGTGAGCGCGTCCCTCGCCCGCGCCCGCCGGCGGATGGTGCTGCAGCACCTCCGCCCCGCCGGTATCGTCGATGCGCGGGTGCTGGCGGCGATGGGCCGCGTCCCGCGCGAGGCGTTCGTGCCGCCGAGCGTGGCGGCCTTCGCCTACGACGACCAGGCTTTACCGCTCGGCCACGGCCAGACCATCTCGCAGCCGGTGATCGTGGCGGCGATGCTCCAGGCGCTGGAACTCGTGGGTGACGAGCGGGTGCTCGACGTCGGCACGGGCTCGGGCTACAGCGCCGCCCTGCTCGCCGAACTCGCCGCCGAGGTGACGGGCATCGAACGGCTCGTGGTGCTGGCCGACCGGGCGCGGCAGGTGCTGGCCGAGCTCGGCTATGCTCGTCTGCGGGTCGAGGTGGGCGATGGCACCCTCGGCTGGCCCGCAGGCGCGCCCTACGATGCCATCGTCGTCGCCGCCGGGGGGCCGCGCGTACCCGAGGCGCTGCTCGCCCAGCTCGCGCCGGGCGGGCGGCTGGTCATGCCGGTCGGCGACGGCCGCAGCCAGGCGCTGGTGCGCGTTGGCCGCGATGCGGCCGGTGCCGTGCACGAAACCCGGCTCGGCGCCGTCCGCTTCGTGCCCTTGATCGGCAGTCAGGGCTGGATCGCCTAGCCCTTGGCCCGCGGCCCGATCGTGACTAGCGTTGGGCCGGCTGGGGAGGCGAACATGCGGGATCTCGGGACCTTCGACTACGTGATCGTGGGCGGCGGCACGGCCGGCTGCCTCTTGGCGAACCGCCTCTCGGCCGACTCGGACCAACGGGTATTGCTGCTCGAAGCCGGCGGCGAGGCGAGCTGGATCTGGATCGATATCCCGGTCGGCTATCTCTACACCCAGAACAACCCGCGCACCGACTGGTGCTTCCGCACCGAAGAGGAGCCCGGACTCGGCGGGCGTCGCCTGAACTATCCGCGCGGCCGGGTCATCGGCGGCTGCTCCGCCATCAACGGCATGATCTACATGCGCGGCCAGGCGCGCGACTACGACGGCTGGCGACAGATGGGCAATGTCGGCTGGGGCTGGGACGACGTCCTGCCGCTGTTCAAAGCGTGCGAGGATCAGGTGCGCGGCGCCGACGCGTTCCACGGCACGGGCGGCGAGTGGCGGGTCGAGGAGATGCGCCTGTCGTGGGAAATCCTCGATGCGTGGCGCGAGGCCGCGGCCGAATGCGGCATCCCCTCCACCGACGACTTCAACCGCGGCAACAACGAGGGCTGCGGCTATTTCCAGGTCAACCAGAAGCGCGGTACCCGCTGGCACACCGGCAAGGCCTTCCTCGACCCGATCCGCCACCGTGCCAACCTGGAAGTGCTCACGCACGCGCAAGCGAAGCGCCTGGTGATCGAGCAGGGACGCGCGGTCGGCATAGAGGTGGACGTCGAGGGCGAGCCCGCGGTCGCGCGCGTCGCGGGCGAGGTCGTGCTGGCAGCCGGCGCCATAGGCTCGCCCCACCTGTTGGAGCTCTCCGGCATCGGGGCCGCCGAACGCCTCCGCGATCTGGGCATCCAACCGGTCCACGACCTGCCGGACGTCGGCGAGAACCTGCAGGACCACCTGCAGATCCGCACCGTGTTCAAGATCCGTGGCACCCGCACGCTCAACGAACAGGCGAACAGCCTGTTGGGCAAGCTGAAGATGGGCCTCGACTACGCGCTCTTCAAACGCGGCCCGCTGACGATGGCGCCGAGCCAGCTGGGGGCGTTCGCCAGGAGCGACCCGGCGCTCGAGACACCCGACCTGCAGTTCCACGTGCAGCCGCTGAGCCTCGAGCGGTTCGGCGAGCCGCTCCACCCGTTCCCGGCGTTCACCGCGTCGGTCTGCAACCTGCGCCCGACCAGCCGCGGCTCGGTCCACGCGAAGACGGCCGAGGCGGCCGATGCGCCGGCAATCCGCCCCAACTACCTCGCCACCGACCACGACCGGCGCACGGCAGCGGAGGCGATCCGCCTCGCCCGGCGCATCTCGGCAGCGCCGGCCCTGCAGCGCTTCCATCCCGAAGAGCTCGAGCCCGGCGCCGACATCCGCGATGATGCCGCATTGGCCGAAGCGGCCGGGCGGATCGGCACGACCATCTTCCACCCGGTCGGCACCTGCCGGATGGGGACGGACGACGGTGCTGTAGTCGATCCGCGGCTGCGGTTGCGCGGCATCGACGGCGTGCGGATCGCGGATGCCTCCATCATGCCGACCATCACCTCCGGCAACACCAACGCGCCCGTGCTGATGATCGCGGAGAAGGCCGCGGCCATGATCCGCGAGGATCGTCGGCTGGCGGGCGAGCGGGCGGCCTGACGGCGATGAAGATCACCAAGGTCGAAACACTGCGGCTCGGCGAGTTCCCGAATCTGATCTGGGTCCGCCTGCACACCGACGAGGGACTGATCGGCCTCGGCGAGACCTTCATGGGCGCCGCCGCGGTCGAGGCCTATCTGCACGAGACGGCGGCCCCCAAGCTCCTCGGCCGCGATCCGCTCGCCATCGAGGCGATCGACCGCGACCTGATCGGCTATCTCGGCTGGCGCGGTGCGGGCGTCGAGACCCGCGGCAACTCGGCCGTGAACCTCGCGCTCTGGGACCTGTTCGGCAAGGCGCACGGCCGGCCGGTGGCCGACATGCTGGGCGGCCGCTCGCGGGAACGAATCCGCGTCTACAACACCTGTGCCGGCTACCGCTACGTGCGCGACACCCGCGCTCAGGCCGTCGCCAATTGGGGCCTGGACCGCCAGGAGGGCCCCTACGAGGACCTCGACGCCTTCCTCCACCGGGCCGACGAGCTGGCGCTCTCGCTGCTGGAGCAGGGCATCACCGGCATGAAGATCTGGCCGTTCGACATGGCCGCCGAGCGCACCCACGGGCTCGACATCTCGGCCGAAGAGCTGAAGCGCGCGCTCGAACCCTTCGAGAAGATCCGTCGCGCGGTGGGCGACGCCATGGACATCATGGTCGAGTTCCACTCGCTCTGGCAGTTGCCGGCGGCGCAGCGGATCGCCCGGGCGCTCGCCGACTTCGACACCTACTGGCACGAGGACCCGGTCCGCATGGACAGCCTCGAGACGCTGAAGGCCTATGCGCCGCATTCGAAGGCGATGATCTGCGCGTCGGAGACCCTCGCCTACGGCCATGCCTTCAAGGACTACATGGCGACGGGAGTTGCCGGGGTCGTCATGCTGGACCTTTCCTGGTGCGGCGGGTTGAGCGAGGCGCGCAAGATCGCGGCGATGGCCGAGGCCCACCACCTGCCCGTGGCTCCGCACGACTGTACGGGGCCGGTCGTCTTCGCGGCGTCCTGCCAGTTCTCGATGCATGCCCGCAACGCGCTGATCCAGGAGAGCGTGCGCGCCTTCACCACCGGCTGGTACCAGGAGTTGGT
>JBMCMJ010000219.1:0-4823 GCA_048615135.1 Pseudomonadota bacterium | reverse complement strand
CATCGCTCGGCTGGGACTGGCGCTTCACCGCCCCCGTCCTGATCGGCGACCGCATCCAGGCGGCGCTCGAGGTGCGCGACCTCCGGCCCACCCGACGGGCCGACCGAGGCATCGTCTCGCTCGGCTTCACGGTCACCAACCAGGCCGGCACCGTGGTGCAGCAGGGCACGAACGCGCTGATGGTGGAGCGGCAGCCTCAGCCCGGATAGGCGACCGGCGGCAGCCCCTGGATGCCGAGTTCGAGGACGAACAGGCCACCGGCCTGCGGCTGGCGCGCCTCGGTTCCCGGCGTCAGGCCGATGCCGATCGAGGTGACGAACATGGTCCGCAGGTCCGGCCCGCCGAAGGCGATCTTGGAGGGCCGCTCGACCGGCATGTCGACGATGCGGTCGATCTCGCCCCGCGGCGTCAACCGCACCAGTTGCCAACCGCCGACCCCGGCCATCCAGTAGCAGCCGTCGACATCGATGCAGCCGCCGTCGGGCCGCCCCGCGACGGCACGGGTGTCGAAGAACACCCGGCGGTTCGAATACACGCCGTCGTCGGCGTCGTAGTCGGCGACCCAGATGGTGCGCACCGCGGGCGCGCTGTCGGAGAGGTACATCAGCCGGTCGTCGGCGCTGAAGGCGAGACCGTTGGGGGTGAAGAAACCGTCCGCCACCGCCGTCACCCTGGCCCCCGCATCGAGCCGGTAGAGCGTGCCCTCGGGCTCGGCCTGCGGGCCCGCCCGGTTCATGGTGCCGGCCCAAAAGCGGCCGCGCCCGTCGGTCGTGCCGTCGTTGAAGCGGTTGTTCGGCCGGTCGGGCTCCGCCTCGGCGAGCGGGGTCAGCGTCGCCGTTCGTGGATCGAAGCGGTGAAAGCCATGGGCCAAGGCTACCACCAGCCCGCCCTGGCCGTGCAGCGCGACACAGCCGATCGGCTCGGGCATGGCCCACGTCTCGTCGGCGCCGGTCGCGGGGTCCGTGCGGTGCAGGAGCTGGCCCTCGATGTCCACCCACCAGAGGCACTGTTCGTCGGGCGACCAGAGGGGGGCTTCGCCCACCTTCGCCTTTGCATCCACCAGACAGTCGATCTTCGGTCCCATGCGTCGCTCCCGCACCTCCCCATTGCCGTCGGTCCGACGACGGGATAACCACGTGACACGAGGCGCGATCGAAATACAGCGTCCACCACGATCAGGGAGTTCGATATGTCCATTGCATGGAGCCGCCGTGCCCTCGGCGGTGCGGCCATCCTGGCGCTCGCCACCCTCGCCACGACCGGCTCGGCCAAGGCCGAATGGCGCGGCTGGAACATCCACGTCCCCGAGTACTCGGTCTCGCAGGGGATGGACTGGTTCGCCGAGCAGTTGGCGGAACGGACCGACGGGCGCTTGACCGCGCGCACCTTCCACAACGGCGTGCTCGGCTCGCAGCCCGACGCCATCGAGCAGCTGCGGCTCGGCGGCATCGACTACGCCGTGTTCAATCTCGGCCCGATGGGGCCGACCGTACCGGCCACCAACGTCGTCTCGCTGCCGTTCGTCTTCAAGGACATCCCCCACTCGCATCGAGCGATGGACGGGGCGCTGGGCGAGGCGCTCGGCGAGGCGATGGCCGAGCAGGGCATCAAGGCGCTCGCCTGGTACGATTCGGGGGCCCGTTCGTTCTACAACTCGCAGCGCCCGATCCACACGCCGGCCGACCTCACGGGCATGAAGGTCCGCGTGATGAACAACGACCTGTTCGTCGGCATGATCGAGGCGCTGGGCGGCAACGCCACGCCGATGGCCTTCTCCGAGGTCTACCAGTCGCTGCGCACCGGCGTGATCGACGGTGCCGAGAACAACTACCCCTCGTTCGAGAGCACCGGGCATTTCGAGGTGGCCGGCTACTACTCGATCTCCGAGCACCTGATCATCCCCGAGTGCTTCTGCATGAATCTGCGTCTGTGGGAACAGCTGTCCGCCGAGGATCAGGCGCTGGTCGAGGAACTGGCCAGGGAGAGTGCTGCCATGCAGCGCGAACTCTGGGCCGAGAGCGATGCCGCCGCCAAGGAGGCGGTGATCGCGGCGGGCGTCGAGATCAACGAGGTCGAGGACAAGGCGGCCTTCCAGGACGCCATGGGCCCGGTCTACGAGATGGCCTACCGGCAGAACCCGGAACTGGAGGCGCTGGTCGAGCTGATCCAGTCGATCGACTGAGCCCGAGCGCGCCGTTCCCGGGAGGCGATCCTTGTCCGAGCTGGAGCCCACCCCCGGCGAGCGGCGCGTCGACGCCGTGCTCGACGTCCTGCGCCGTGCTGCCGCCATCACCGGCGGTGCGGCGCTGGTCGTCATCGTCGCGGCGATGGGCTGGCAGGTGTTCGGCCGCTACGTGCTGAACGCGACGCCCACCTGGGCCGAAGCCCTCTCGATCCTCCTCATCTCCTTCATCACCTTCCTGCTCACCGCCGTCGGCGTCGCCGAGCGCACCCATCTCTCGGTCGATTTCGTCCGCGAGGCCCTGCCGCGTCCCGTGGCGCGCCTGCTCGAGATCGTCCGCGACCTGCTGATCCTCGGCTTCGGCGCCGTCATGGCGGTGCAGACGTGGCAGCTCGTGCAGTTCAACTGGCGGCGCAATCTGCCGCTGCTCGACATCCCCGAGGGCGTTCGCTCGATCCCGCCCGCGATCTGCGGCGTGCTGATGGTCCTGTTCGCCGCCGTGATGGTCTGGCGGCGGCTGCGCGACCGCCCGGTGCCGCCCCTGAACGCGCCCGAAGCACCCACCGGCGAAGGCGACTGATCGTCATGGAACTCGCGGTCCTCTTGGGGCTGTTCGCCTTCTGCGTGGCGATCGGGGTGCCCGTCGCCTTCGCGCTCGGCATCTCGGCCATCGTCGTCTTCTGGCTGGAAGGCCTGCCCCTGATGATCGCGTTCCAGCGCATCCTCTCGGGCGTCTCGGTGTTCTCGCTCTTGGCCATCCCGTTCTTCATCTTCGCGGGCGAGCTGATGCTGCACGGCGGCATCGCCCAGCGCCTCGTGCGCCTCGCCGCCGCCGCGGTCGGTCACGTCCGGGGCGGGCTCGGCACCGTCAACGTGTTCTCCTCGATGCTGTTCGGCGGCATCTCCGGCTCGGCCGTCGCCGACACCTCGGCCCTCGGCTCGCTCCTCATCCCGGTGATGAAGCGGCGCGGCTACGACGCCGACTACGCGGTCAACGTCACCGTCACCTCCTCGATCGCGGGCATCCTCATCCCGCCCAGCCACAACATGATCCTCTACGCGGTCGCGGCCGGCGGCGGGGTGTCGATCTCCAAGCTGTTCCTGGCGGGCGTGGTGCCGGGCATCTTGATGTGCGTCTGCCTCGCGGTGGCCGCCTATCTGGTGGCGCTGCGCCGCGGCTATCCCAAGGAGGCCTTTCCCGGCTGGGCCGCCCTGGGCATGGCCTGCGTCAGCGCCTTTCCGGGCCTCGTCACCGCGATCATCATCGTCGGCGGCGTGCTCTCGGGCGTCTTCACCGTCACCGAATCCGGGGCCATCGGCTGCATCTACGCCCTGCTGATCACCACCCTGGCCTATCGCTCGCTCTCCTGGTCGGACTTCACCCTCGCGGTCGCCCGCGCGGTGCGGACCACCGCCCTCGTCATGATCCTGGTCGGCTGCGCCACCGCCTTCGCCTATCTGCTCGCCCTCTACCGCGTGCCCGAGCAGCTCACGGGCCTCCTGTTCGCGATCTCCGAGAACCCGATCGTCATCCTGCTGATGCTCAACCTCATGCTGCTGCTGCTCGGCATGATCATGGACATGGCGGCCCTGATCCTCATCTGCACGCCGATCTTCCTGCCGGTGGCGGTCAGCCTCGGCATGGACCCGATCCAGTTCGGCATGATCATGATGATGAACCTGGGCCTCGGCCTCACCACGCCACCCGTGGGCGCCTGCCTGTTCGTCGGTTGCGCCATCGGCAAAACGCCGATGGAAAAGGTCCTCAGGACCATCTGGCCGTTCTACCTCGCGATCTTCGTGGCCCTGATGCTGACGACCTACGTTCCGGCCATCTCGATGACCCTGCCCAACACGTTCATCCGATGAAACTCACGGCGCTCGAGACGATCCGCGATCCGGATGCCACCAATCTGCTCTGGGTGCGCTTGCACACCGATGATGGTCGCATCGGCTTCGGCGAGACGTTCCGAGGAGCAGCGGCTGCCGAGGCGCATCTGCACGACCAAGTCTGGCCCTATCTGCAGGACCGCCATCCGTTCGATCTGGAGCGGATCTCCACGGACCTCCTGCGGCCCTATGTCGGCGGCCGCTCGTCGGGGGCGGAGATCCGCGCCGCCTCGGCGGTCGACATCGCCCTTTGGGACCTGTTCGCGCAGGCGAAAGGCGAACCGCTCTGGCGTCTGCTGGGCGGCCTCGCCCACGACGCGATGCCGACCTACAACACCTGCGCGGGTCCGCGGTACAACGCCTCGGGCGGCCGCCGGGCCATCGACGCGGGCGAAGCGGCCGTCGAACGCTATGACGACCAGATCGCCTTCACCCGCGATGCCGGCGCCCTCGCGCGGGACCTGCTCGGTGATGGCATTCGCGCCATGAAGATCTGGCCGTTCGACCCGGCGGCTTCGTCCTTTCGCGGTCAGGGCCTGTGGCGCCGCGAAATCGAGGATGCGGAACGCGCGGTTGCCTCGATCCGCGAGGCCGTCGGCAACGCGATGGAAATCCTGATCGAGTGCCATGCCCTGTTCGAGCCGCCCGCGGCTCGGACCATCGCCGACGCCATCCGCCCGCACGGCATCTTCTGGATGGAAGACCCGATCCGCAACGCGGACCCGGCAGCCCTCGCCGACTTCCGCCGCCT
>JBMCMJ010000218.1:0-4858 GCA_048615135.1 Pseudomonadota bacterium | reverse complement strand
AGGGTCGCGACCCCGCGGGTGCCGACGAGGCGGATTTCCTCCGGGTGGCCCGGATAGGTGGCGGTGGACGCCTCGAGCCAGCCGACGGCGCCGTTGGCAAGCTCGAGCGTCGCCGCGACGTAGTCCTCGCATTCCATGCGGTGCAGCTGCGTGGTCCGCGCCACCGCCGCGACGCGCGCCACCCCGCCGCTGACGGCCCGGAACAGATCGAGCGTGTGGATCGCCTGGGTCAGCAGCACGCCGCCGCCGTCGCGCGCCCGCGTGCCGCGACCCGGCTCGTCGTAGTAGCTCTGGGGGCGCCACCAGGGGACCCGGCAGGATGCCACGGCCAGCGGGCCGAGGGCGCCTGACGTCACGAGGTCTTCGAGCGCGAGGCTGGCCTCGCGGAACCGGTGCTGCAGCACGACGCCCAGCGCGCGCCCGTGCCGCGCGGCCGCGGCGACCAGCCCCTTGGCGCGCTCCAGGTCGGTCTCCAGGGGCTTTTCGAGCAGGACGTGCCGGCCGGCCGCGAAGAAGCGCAGCGCCAGCTCGCTGTGGGTCGCGGGCGGGGTGAGGATCAGCCCCACGTCAACGTTCTCGATCAGCCGGTCGAGGTCGTCCGTGACCGGCAGGCCGAAGTCGCGTGCCGCCGCTTGCCGGCGGGCGGGCGACGGGGCGTAGGCGCCGACGACGTCGTAGAGGTCGGCCAGCTCTGCCAACGCACGCGCATGCGGGGCGAGCGCCATGCCCAGGCCAACCACGGCGAGCCGCAGCCGGCTCATGGCTCGATACCGAAATAGCGGGCGATGGCCAGGGCCTGGCCCTCCAACATGCGCGGGCCGGGCTGGATCGCGCAGCCGCGCGCGCGGGCCGCACGCAGCAAGGGTGACAGTGCCGGCTCCAGGATGACGTCGACCACCAGGGCGGAGGGCGCCAGCCGCGCGGGATCGACCGGCAGCGGGTCGTCGGCCCGCATCCCCAGCGGGGTGCCATTGACGACCACCTCGAAGCCCCGCGGATCGTTCCCGCCCACCTCCACCGGCAGGTGCGGGTACGCGCGGCCGAGCGATGCCGCGAGCCGTTCGGCCTTCGCCGGGTCGACATCGCAAAGGGTCAGGGCGGCGACACCCGCATCGGCGAAGGCGTGTGCCACGGCGGACCCGGCACCGCCCGTGCCGACCAGCAGGGTGCGGCGCCCGCGCACCGTGTGGCCGTCCGCGCGGAGCCCGAGAACGCAGCCGGCGCCGTCGAAATTGTCGCCCTCGAAGCCACCCTCGGCCGTGCGGCGGATGGCGTTGACGGCGCCGATCCGCGTTGCCGCGTCACCGAGCCGGTCGAGCAGCGGCAGGACGGCCTGTTTGTGCGGGATGGTGAGGATGACGCCGTCGACGTTGCGGCAGCCGCAGAGCCCGGCGAGCACGGCGGGCAGATCGTCGGTCGGGACGTGCAGCGGGATCAGCACGGCCTCGAGCCCGCGCTCGCGAAACAGCGTGTTGAACACGCGCGGCGAGCCGACCTGGGCGATCGGATCGCCGAGGATGGCGAAGACGCGGGTCGTGCCCCGGAGCGGCAGGGGCAGGCCTCCCGGGATCGACGCGTCGTTCACGTCATGGGCTCCATCGCCGCCTCAGATGAACCGCGGCATCAGCAGACGCGGGATGGCGAGGATCAGATCGGGGAACAGGATGATGATCAACAGCACGCCGAGCATCGGCAGGAGAATGATGCAGACGTCCCGGAGCGCCTGGACGAGGCGGATCTCGCCGATCGCCGCGGCGATCAGCAGGCAGAGGCCGTAGGGCGGTGTGACGAGGCCGAAGGCGAGCGACACGACGCCGATGATCGCGAAGTGGATCGGGTGCATGCCGACCTCCTGCGCGACCGGCAGAAGCACGGTGCCGAGGATGATGATCGCCGGGATGGCGTCGATGAACATGCCGATCAGCAGGAAGGCGCAGGCGATCAGGATGCCCGTGCCGACCAGACCGAAGCCCGCCTCGGCGACGATTTCGACCAGGGCCGCCGGGATGCGGAAATAGGCCAGCGTCCAGCCGAAGGCGGAAGCCGTGCCGATGCAGAACAGCGAGATCGCGGCGAACCGGCCGCTGTCGTAGAAGATCTTCGGCAGCTCGACGAGCGGCACGCTGCGGTAGACGAGCGTGCCCAGCACCAGCGAGTAGAGCACGGCGATGACCGACGCCTCGGTCGGCGTGAACCAGCCGCCGACCACACCGCCGACGATGATGATCGGGGTCATCAGGGCGAGCGTCGCCGAGGCGACGGCGCGGGCCAACTCGACGAGGCTGGTGCGGGCATAGATCGGATAGCCGCGCCGCTTGGCGTAGATGTAGACGATCAGCATCTGGGCACCGGCGATCAGAATGCCCGGCACGATGCCGGCGAGGAACAGCCCGCCGATCGAGACCGACATCAGCCCACCCCAGACGACCATCAGGATCGACGGCGGGATGATCACGCCCATCACGCTGGAGCAGGCGGTGATCGCGACCGCGAAGCTCGCGTCGTAGCCCTGCTTTTTCATCTGCGGGATGAGCAGCTTGCCGATGCCGGCGGCGTCCGCCGTGGAGCTGCCCGAGATCCCGGCGAACAGCATCGAGACCACGACGTTGACGTGGCCGAGCCCGCCGGGCAGATGGCCGACCGAGGCTCGCGCCAGCGCGATCAGCCGGTCGGTGATGCCGGCTGCGTTCATCAGGTTGGCGGCCAGCAGGAAGAATGGCACCGCCAGGAGCACGAACGCGTTGTAGCTCTTGAACATCTCCCGCATCAAAAGGATCGGCGTGAGCCGCTCCTCCATGATGAACACGGGTGCCACCGCGAGGCCGAGGGCGAAGGCGACCGGCACGCGGAGTGCCACCAGCACGATGAACGTGCCGAACAGGATCGCCGCGACTTCACCCGGGCTCATGGTTGCGTGCTCCGGCGCCAGACGGCCAGATCGTCGATCACCTGTTCGACCAGGAAGAGCAACCACGTCGCCCCGGCGACCGGCCAGGCGATGTAGATCCAGAGCATCGGCAGGCTCGCGATCTCGGAGCGTTGCCGCGAGCCGAGCACGGCGAAGTCGTAGCCCCAAACGAGGAACATCAAGCCGGCGAGCCCGATCATGAGATGCACGAACAGCCGGCTCAGCACCTCCAGCGTGCGGCTGCGCGCGTGGGGCAACAGGTCGACGTCGAAATGGGTGCGGTCGCGCACCGCGATCATGGCCCCGATCATGATGATCCAGACGAAACAGAACCGGGCGATTTCCTCGGTCCAGATGTAGCGGGGAACGAGGCCCGTGTAGCGCGAGAGCACCTGCATCGCGACCGGCACGACGAGGCCGAGCATCAGGAGCGTCAAGAGCCCCTGCAGGAAGCGATAGTAGAGCTGGAGGACGCGGCGCATGGCGCGGAACGACGGGCCGTTCCGGAAGGCCGAAGCCCCCCGGAACGGTCACGGCTCACTGGATGGCGCTGATGTTCTCGTAGACCTCGAGCGCGCCCAATTCTTCGGCGTAGGCGCGCATGACGGGCTCCGCCAGCTCCAACAGACGATCGCGGTCGGCGAAGTCGTGCCGCGTCAGGAGGCCGGCTTCCTCCATGGCGTCCATCTTCGCCTCGTCCTCGCCGCTCTCGATCATGCGGCCGTGTCGGCCGCCCTCGGCGCCGGCCTCGAGGATGCACTGCTGCAGGGCTTCCGGCAGCCGCTCGAAGGTGGCGTTGGAGAAGGCGAGCGGGCGGACGGTGATGGCGTGCTGGGTCAGCGCCACCTCGGGGCCGACCTCGTAGAACTTCATCTGCTCGATGCCGGCCGCCTCGTTCTCGGCCGCCTTGATCACGCCGGTCTGGATGGCGTTGTAGACCTCGCTGTAGGCGATCACGGTCGGCGCCGCGCCCAGCGCGTCGAAGATCCGCGTCCAGATCGGCGCGCCCTGCATGCGGATCGGCAGGTCCTTCAACTCCTCCATGTTCCGCACCGGCTCGTTGGCGAAGACGTTGCGGGTGCCGCCACCGGCATAGCCGATGATCCGCACGTTCGCCGTCTCCAGGATGTCCTCGGCGATCGGCTCGAGCGTGCCCGCGTCGATCGCCTTGTTCCAGTGATCGAGGTCACGGAACAAAAACGGCATGTCCATCAACGGTGCCATCTGCGAGAAGGTCGACATGTGCGCCGGCGAGACGATCGCGTAGTCGACCGCGATGCCCTGGCTCATGTTCTCGAAGTAATCCTTCTCCAGGCCCAGCTCGGAGTTGAGGTGCATGCGGAACTCGACATCGCCGTCGTAGCAGGCTTGGACCTCCTCCTCGAACTTCCGCATCGCCTTGGTGAAGGCGTGGTCCTCGTTGAACTGGCTGGCGCCGACGAGGGTGACGGCCGAAGCCGGCGCGGCGAGAAGGCTGGCACAGAGCGTGCCCAGGGCGAGGGTCCGCAGCATCGTTCTTGCTCCCTGATCTTTGTCGATCACCGGTGTTCCGGTGTGTCGGCGATGGTTAGGGCCTTCGGCGCGTTCCTCCAAGCCCCTTGTCGTCGTAGAGCCGAGTAGAGCCGAAAAGCCCGAACCGCCGGGCCAACGACGCGGGGAGCGCCCATGGACCACGCCCTTTTTCCGGTCGCCATCGGCGACCACGTGCAGTTGTCGAAGACCCTGACCGAAACCGACGTCACCCTGTTCACCGCGGTCAGCGGCGACTTCGACCCGATCCACGTCGACGAGGCCTATGCCCGCACGACCCCCTTCGGCCGGCGGATCGCCCACGGCCTTTTGGCCATGGCGCTGCTTTCCGGCACCGCCTCGCTGATGAGCGCCAAGGCGCGCGCGCGGGGCTTCGCCGGGACCTCGGTCTCGCTCGGCTACGACCGCATCCGCTTCGTC
>JBMCMJ010000217.1:0-4871 GCA_048615135.1 Pseudomonadota bacterium | reverse complement strand
TCGCCAGGATGTCGCCGCAGCGGCGAGCCTGATCGTGCAGCAGCCGGGCGTCGTCGATCGCCGGCGAATCCACCGGCAGGTGGTGCAGCAGTTCCTTGGCGACGATGCGGATCGTGGCGAGCGGGGTGGCAAGGTCGTGGGCGGCGGCGGCCGCGAGGCCGTCGAGTTGGCTGAGCCGCTGCTCGCGATCGAGGGCGAGCTGGGTGGCGGTCAGCGCCCGGCTCATCCGGCGCCCTTCCTCGGCGATGCGCCATGCGTAGCTGGCGATCAGGAGGGTGCCGAAGGTCAACGCCGCCCAGGTGCCGGTGGTGAACACCGACGGCAGCCGATAGCCGTTCTCGGCCCAGGGGACCGGGCCCTGCCAGAAGGCCAACGCGGAGGCGACCGCGACGACCGTGGCGCAGACCACCGTGCACCAGCCGAGCCCGACGGTGGTGGCGGCGAGGACGGCGGGGAACAGGAGGAACAACGCGAAGGGATTGGCGAGCGCTCCGGTGAGACCCAGGAGCCCACCGATCAGCAGCGCATCGCTGACCAGGACCAGACCGAGTTGGCCCTCGTTGAGCCGCTGCGGCGAGTGCATCTGCCGGAGGGTCCAAGCCGTGGTGGCCGCCCCGACGGCGATCAGCGCGAGGAGCGGAGCGAGGGGCAGGGGGATGCCGACCGAGACATGGACGAACAGCACGGCGAAGGCCTGGCCGAACACCTGGGTCCAGCGGATCACCGCGAAGGTGCGCGGGCTGAGCCCGAAGCTGCCGGGCTGAACCAGACGGTGCGCCTCGCTGCCCGGCCCGCGCAGCCGCACGGGCGCAGCCAGTCCACGACTGAACGTGCTCCCCATGATGCGGTTCGGCCCCTCCTCGTCGCACGGTGCGGAGCGGCCGGTGCGTTCAGCCCGGAACCAGGATCCCGGAAAGCTGGACGCCGTAGACCGCTTCACCGCGCTGTCGGCTGCGTCTGTAACTAAAGTATTTCGCACTTTCGTTTAACGTATCCAGCCCCATGTCGTCGACCAGCTTTACGCCACTTTGGTCCAATTCCCGCATCACGAGCCCGGCAAGGTCGAATTGGAACCTGCCCGGCTGCACGCCAGGAGCGAAAAATCGCGCGTGGGCAAAATCGCGCGCCAACGCTGCCGCCCAAACCGTCTCGTCGACCTCGTAGCTCGGCTGGCGGATGCACGGACCGATCGCCGCGACACAGCGGCCGGGCACGGCGCCGAGCCGGACGAGCGCCGCAACGCCGGCCGACGTCACACCGGCAACGGCACCACGCCAGCCGGCGTGGATTGCGGCGGCGACGCCGGCGACCGGATCGACCAACAGCACCGGCACGCAATCGGCCGTGGTCACGGCGAGGAGCAGGTTGGGCGTGGCACTGACCAGGACGTCGCCCGTTGCCTCGTGCTGGCTCGGCGCGGTCGCGACGTGAACCTCGGTCCCGTGCACTTGGCGCAGCGTGCAGAGCCGGTCGGGCTCGCCGCCGACGGCAAGCGCGAACCGCCGCCGGTTCTCGCGCACGGCCGCCGGATCGTCCGCGCCACCGAGGCTGGCATTGGCGCTGGCAAACAGCCCGCAGCTCACCCCGCCACGCCGGCCGCCGAAGCCGTGGACGATGCCGTGTGCCCGCAGGTGCCGGCTCGTCGCCTCGATCACACCGCATCCTCCGCGAGAAAGCCGGCCGGCACGCCGAGTGCCGGATGCGCCACCGCCAGAACCTTGAACGCCTCGCCCATCGCCTCCGGGGCGAGCAGCCGGCGCACACCGGAAAAGACCGCCTGCCGCTCGGCGCCGCGCAGCCGCCCGCCGAGCTGCACGGCCCGGAGCTCGATGCCGAGCGCGCGCAGGAACCGGGCCTGCGGAATCGGCCCGAATACCGCGGCACCGGTTGCCGCCGCCACGGCACGCAACGGGGCGAAGTCGACCGCGCTCGACAAATCCGCGGCACCGGCATGGGCCAGAACGTCGACGGCGGCGTGGCGGTGCACCGCCTGCAGCGTGTCGACCGGCGTCAGGGCGAGCCCGCCGTAATCGATCAGATAGGCAAGGCCGCCATTCCCGGCGATCCGCCGGGCGAGTTCCGCCACCACCGCGTCGCGTTCGGGGGCGAGTTCGGCGACGGCGCCCAACGCCGCGTCCGCGAACCGTGCAGCGGCCGCTTCGGCGAGGGCCGGTGGCGCCGGGGCGCGCCGGAAGGCGATCTCTCCGCGGGCATCCAGCCCCACCCGGCGTTCGGCCCAGCCTTCGGCCGTCCGCTCGAGCTGGTGGATCGCCAGCGCGTCGAGGAACTCGTTGGCGACGAGCAAAAGCGGCCGATCCTCGGGCAACGCGTCGACCGTATCGTGCCAGACCGGCCGGGCGGCCGCCAACACCTCGGCCTGGCGTTCGCGCAGGCTTCGGCTCCGCTCGACGAGATGAACCTGCCAAGCGTCGTGGGCGCCGGGGACCACGGCCACGCCGCGCCAGAGATCCGCCAGCAGGGTCCCCCGGCCGGGGCCGAGCTCCGCCAGCACGGCAGCACCGCCCCCGAGCCGCTGCCACGCGTCGGCGAGGCCGAGGCCGATCAGCTCGCCGAAGGTCTGGGAAATCTCGGGCGCCGTGACGAAGTCGCCGGCAGCACCGAACACCAGATCGGGCGCGCGCTGGTAGCTGCCGCCCTCGCCGACCGCCCAACGGAACAGCTCGGCGACGGTGAGCGGCCCCCGCTCCCGCAGATGGTGAAGCAGCCGCGGATCAGGCGCCACGCGCACCCCGCTCGGCCTCGCGGGTGCGCAGCACCAACCACGCGCCGAAGGCGATCATCGGCAGGCTGAGCAGTTGGCCCATGGTCACTATGCCGGCGAGGACGCCGAGCTGCGGGTCCGGCTCGCGGACGAACTCGACGAGGAAACGCGCCGTGCCGTAGCCGATCAGGAACACCCCGCCGAGCCGCCCTGCGCGGTCGGGCGCATAGGCGCCGCGCGCCAGCCACGCGAGCACGAGGAACAGCACGAGGCCTTCGAGAAACGCCTCGTAGAGCTGGCTCGGATGACGCGGCAGCGGGCCGCCGCCCGGAAAGACCATCGCCCAGGGCACGTCGCTGACCCGGCCGTAGAGTTCGCCGTTCACGAAATTGGCGAGCCGGCCGAAGAACAGACCGATCGGGGCGGCGATCGCCGCGGCGTCACCCACCTCGAAGGGATGGACGCGGTGCTGGCGAGCCGTGAACAGGCACGCGACCATCACGCCGACGAGGCCGCCGTGGAAGGCCATGCCCCCCTGCCAGACGAACGGAATCTCCCACGGTCGCTCGAGGTAGTAGCCCGGCTGGTAGAACAGCACGTAGCCGAGCCGGCCGCCGAGCAGCACGCCGAGCGTGGCGTTGAACAGCAGATCGTCGATGGCAGTGGGTGTGAGGCGCCAGCCGGGGCGTGTGACCACGCGGCGCAGGAAGCGCCAGCCCAAAAGGAGGCCCGCCACGTAGGCGAGCGCGTACCAGCGGAGCGCGAAGGGGCCGATCTCGATCAGCACCGGGTCGAAGGCGGGAAACGGAATGGCGAGCAACACGGACCTCTCGTCGGCGCCACGCCCGCTCCGGAACCGCCGGGCGTGGCGGCACGGCATGTGCGGGCCTTGCGGCCTCGTACCGCGGTGCCATATCACGGGGACGTGACGGAGAGGAGACGCGCGGTGCAGACACGCAATCCCATGCTCGACGACCTCGCCAAGGTGGCGAGCGGGGCGCTGACCACGCTCGGCGGCGTGCGCGAGGAAATCGAGAACCGGGTCAAGGAACGCCTCGAGCGGTTCGCCGCCGAGATGGAACTCGTCACCCGCGAGGAGTACGACGCCGTGCGGGCGATGGCCGTCAAGGCGCGCGAAGAGAACGCGGCGCTGCACGAGCATCTCGTGAAGCTCGAGCAGCGGATCGAGGAACTCGAAGCCGGTGCCCGCAAACCCGGCGAAGCCGCACCCGCGCGGCGCGGCAAGTCCAAGGACGAGACGACCAAGGGCGGGGACACGGGCGAAGGCGCCGCGTGACGGCCGATCCGCGGCCGTCGACGCGGCGGTGCGGCTTGCGCGCACGGAGCGGTACTGGCAGGCTGGCGCGGTCGTCGGCTCGGCCGGCGCAGCCCGTTCCCCAAACGGAGACCGCATGTCGTCTCTGAACCTCGAGATCGACGACACGCCCGGCAATCCCCTGGATATCGTCGAGCGCATCGCCATCGCCAACGACTGGTCCTACGACCGGCAGGCCGACGACGAGCTGGCCGCCGAGCTGCCGGGGCAGTGGTGCCACTACCGGCTGTGGTTCAGCTGGCAGGCGGATATGGGCATCCTGCATCTCGCCTGCGCCCTCGACATCAAGGTGGCGCCCGCCAAGCGTCTCGGCTTCTACCATCTGCTCGGGTTGGCCAACGAGAAGCTATGGCTCGGGCATTTCGACCTTTGGTCCGAGGAGAACGTCCCGGTGTTCCGTCACGCCATCCTGGTGCGCGATGCGGCCGCGGTCGGCGTCGAGACGCTGGAGGACCTGACCGAACTGGCGCTTGGCGAATGCGAGCGTTTCTTTCCGGCGTTCCAGTTCCACCTCCGGGGCGGCAAGGCCCCGGTCGAGGCCCTGGCCGCGGCGATGCTCGAGACCGAAGGCGAGGCCTGAGACGATGCGGGGACCGATCCGGCTGATCGGCTGCGGCAAGATGGGCGGGGCGATGGCCGAAGGCTGGCTCGAGGCCGGCCTCCCTCCCGGCGATCTGCAGATCCTCGAGCCGGACGCTGCGATCCGGACCGCCTGGACCGCCAAGGGTGCGCAGTGCACCGACGATCTCGCGGCCCTCACCGAATGGCCCGCGCCGCGCGCGCTCGTGCTGGCGGTCAAGCCGCAGAAGATGG
>JBMCMJ010000216.1:0-4877 GCA_048615135.1 Pseudomonadota bacterium | reverse complement strand
CGGCGGTCGCGCCCGCCGTGACCTCGAAGGTCTCCTCGCCGCACCAGATGCGAAGGCGGCCCTCGAGGACGTGGAACATCTCGTCCTCGGCATGGTGGACGTGCAGCGGCGGCCCCCAGCCGGGTTGCACGATCTCCTCCCAGACGCCGATGCTGCCGCCGGTCTCGGCGGCGGTAACGAGGATGCGGTGGTGGCCGAGCGCGAGGCTTTCGGTGAAGTCGCCGGCGCGCGCGACGGCAGCGGCTGTGAACGGGGCGGTCATGTCGTTCTCCTTGCGGATGGTTTCGGTGGCTGCGTCTCTCGCCAATGCCCTCCCGTCGCGGTAGCCGGAAGAATCTGGACAGATTGTCCGGTTCAACCGAACGTGAAGCATGGCGCGCTTCGACGAGATCGAGATATTCGCCACGGTCGTGGAGGCCGGCACGATCACGGCGGCGGCGGATCGACTGTGCCTGTCGAAGTCCCGCGTGTCGGAGGCCGTGATGGCGCTCGAGGCGCGCCTCGGCGCGCGGCTCCTCGACCGGACGACGCGGCGCATCTCGCCCACCGAAGCGGGGACCATCTTCTACGAACGCTGCCGCAGGGCGCTCGACGAGGCTCAGGCAGGCGTGGCCGAGGTGATGGCGCGGCAGGAGACGCCGGTGGGGCACCTGCGGATCGGCGCCCCGGAGGGCTTCGCCGACCGCTACGTGATCCCCGCGCTCGCGGGCTTTCTGGAAGCGAACCCGCAGATCACCGTCGAGGTGGTCGAGGACGTCCAGATGACGGGCCTCGTCGAGAACCGGCTCGACCTGTCGATCCGGGTCGTGCGCGATCCCGACGGTGCGATGATCGTGCGGCGGCTGGGTGCGTCGCCCGTGATCGCCTGCGCCTCGCCCCGCTTCGCCGAGCGCCATGGTCTGCCCGAGCGGGCCGAGGATGTGCCGCGTTTTCCGATCGTCGGATTCAAGCCCCTGTTCTGGTCGCGGGAATGGCGCGTCCAGCGTGGCGAAGAGGTGCTGGCGGTTCCCGTTTCGCCGGTGGTTTCGGTCAACAGCACGGCCGCGCTGAGATCGGCGATCCTCGCCGACATCGGCATCGGCGCGCTGCCGATCTGGGCCGTGGCCGACGAGATCGCGGCTGGGCGCCTGGTCCGGGTCCTGCCGGGCGAGGTCTTTCCGGAAAGCGGCATCTACGCCGTCTACCCCTCCAACCGCCTCGTCACGACGAAGGTGCGCCGCTTCGTCGACCACCTCGCCCCCGTCCTTCGCAAACGGCTGCAAGCACCGGAATGAGGAGCGAGACATCGTCGCTCGTGTGCGGTGTCCTTGCTGGTCGTTGCCCTCGTTTCCGCCCGCATGGCGTGCTCGCGTCACGAGATCTCAGGCAGAGTGCCCGCTGCGCCACGGCGGTTGCGGTCATGGCAACTGGTTGCGCGGTGACGTTCGGGCTAGACCGGCGCATTGACGGCTGGGGAGGTGATGCGTGATCACGCGGGAGGTGTTGCGGCGCCTGGTGGGAGCCAAGGCGGAACAGCGTGGACTCGATTACGTCCGCGAGGGCCGCGTCGTCGAACTCGACGAGGTCTCGAGGGAAGAGTTGGTCGCCCGTGTCCAGGGCGCGCGCGGTGCTCCCTATCGCCAGCGGATCCGCCTGAAGCGGGATCGGGCGGGTCGGATCGTCGCCCTCGACGGGCATTGCGATTGCCCGATGGCTCGGAACTGCAAGCACGTCGCTGCGGCCGTCATCGCCCACGCCGCGCGCACCTCGACCCCTTCGCCGTCGAGCCCGAGCCTGCCGCCCGCCGTCGCTGCGTGGTTGAACCACCTCCAGGACCTGGATCTGCGGTCGGCCGCTCGCCGCAGTCCGGTGCCGTCCGGACCGAAGCGCGAAGTTCTGCTCTACGTGCTGGGCACGGAGCCCGACCGTCCGTTCGCGATCCGGCCGATGCGCGTCAACGTCAAGAAGGACGGCACGCTCGGTCGGTCGGCCCGGCTCTACGATCCCGACCGTCTGCTCTGGCACGAGCCGCCGGCATTCGTCAGCGAGGAGGATCACCGCATTCTGCGCCGGTCGAGGCTGCTCGGGGTTGGCCCGGCGGGCTTCGGACGGCAGGCACTCGGCGTCGACGACGAACTGGCGGAGTTGTTCGACCGCATCGTCGCCACCGGCCGCGGGCGTTGGCGGGACGCGCACGGGCCAGCGCTCGCGTCCGGGGCCGAGCGCACCGGTCGCGTCGTTTGGCGGCAAGCCGACGATGGCGACCAGCAGGCGGTCCTGGAAGACGGCGACGGTGCGCCGCTGGCGCTTTTGCCCGTCGTGCCACCGCGCTACGTCGACCCCGCCACCGGCGTCACCGCCAGGCTCGCGCTGGACCTGCCGGTGGACCTTGCGGCAGCGCTCCTGCGCGCGCCATCGATCCCGCCGAGCGCTGCCGAGGCGGTGGCGGCGCGGCTCGGTGCGCTGCGCCTTGCGCGCCCACCGACACCGAAGGTGCTCGCGCAAACGACCCGCGACGACGTCGAGCCCGTGCCCCTGCTGCGCCTCTTCGCCCTCGAGGCGCAGCCGGCCCGGCATCGCTACGGCGCCATCGGCCGCGCGGAACCGGTGGCCGCCCTGCGGCTGGCCTTTGCCTATGACGGGCACGAGGTGGCGGCCTTTCCCTACGGCGACCCGACCGTCCGCACCGCGAGCGCTGTCGTCACCCATGTCCGCCAGCTGGAGCGCGAGCGCGCGGCCCATGCCCGGCTCGCCGCGCACGGCGCCGAGCGCGTCGACCGGATGTCGAACCTCCGCTTCGAGCGCGACGCGCGACCCTTGGACCACGTCTTCACCGACCGTATCGACGATCGGCTCGACGACGACGTCTGGAGCTCCGCTGCCGAGTTGGCGCTGGCGTTCGTCCAGGACGTCGTGCCGGCACTCGAGGCCGAAGGTTGGCGCATCGAGATCGCGCCGAGTTGGCCTTTCCCGGTGCATGACGGCCCGGTGGCCCTGCGCGCGCGGGCGGACGGCGACAGTCACGGTTTCGCGATCGGCCTGGAGCTCGAAGCAGGCGACCAGCGCCTCGATCTCGTGCCGCTGGTCGAAGCCATCATCGAGGCGCTGCCGCTCGACGGCGAGGGCGGATTGCCCGTCGACTTCGACCTCGAAGAATTCCTCGCTGGCGCCCCGATCTGGCAACGGCTCGACGACGGCCGCCACGTGCGCCTGGAACCGGCCACCCTCGCGTCGGTCGTCGAGGCGGTGCTGCGGGTGCGGGCGGCCTTCGGCGGCTTTCATCCCGCCGAGGCGCACCGCGTCGCTGCCCTCGCCGATGCGCTCGACGGCTGCGGCGTACCGTTCGCGGGCGGTGAGGAAATCCTGGCGCTCGGGCGGCGGCTGCAGGCGCTCGCGGCGGCACCGATGGCCGACCCGCCGCCGGGACTCGCGGCCGAACTGCGCCCCTACCAAAAGACCGGCTATGGCTGGCTCTCGGCCTTGCGGGCCACGGGCTTCGGCGGCGTGCTCGCCGACGACATGGGGCTCGGCAAGACCGTGCAGACCCTCGCACTCCTGGTCGAGCGCCACCTCGTCAACGGTTGCCAACGGCCGAGCCTGCTTGTAGCCCCGACGAGCCTCGTGGCCACCTGGCAGCACGAGGCGGCACGCTTCGCCCCGGCGCTGAAGGTGCTGATCCTGCACGGCGCCGACCGGCATGGCCGCTTCGCGGCGATCGACGCGCACCATCTCGTCATCACCACCTACCCGCTGCTGCACCGCGACCAAGCGGCACTTGCGGCAGCGCCCTGGGAGCTGGTCATCCTCGACGAGGCCCAGGCGGTGAAGAACCCGGCCTCGGCCGGTGCCAAGCACATCCGCACACTGGAAGCGCGGATGCGGCTCGCGCTCACCGGCACGCCGATGGAGAACAACCTGGAGGAACTCTGGGCGCTGTTCGACTGGTTGGTGCCGGGGCTCCTGGGCGATCGCAAGGGCTTTCGGGCGCGCTTTCGCCATCCCATCGAGAAGGACGGGTCGCCGTCCGCACAAGGACGGCTCAACGCCCTGATCCGGCCCTTCGTGCTGCGGCGGACCAAGGCCGAGGTGCTGGCGGACCTGCCGGCCAAGACCGAGATCACCGAATGGGTGAGCCTCGGCACGAAACAGCGCACGCTCTACGAGACGATGCGTGCCGCGATGGACGAGCGGGTGCGCCGGGCGATCGCCGCCAAGGGGCTCGCCGCCAGCCGCATCACCATCCTCGATGCGCTCTTGAAGCTGCGCCAGGTCTGCTGCGATCCGGCGCTCCTGCCCGCTGGCGAGGGTGCGGCGGCGGTGGAAAGCGCCAAGCGGCAGCGGCTCGTCGAAATGCTGGAGGCCCTCGTCGCCGAGGGCCGCCGCGTCCTCGTCTTTTCCCAGTTCACCAAGATGCTCGACCTGATCGAGGCGGACGTCCGCGCCCGCGGCTGGGGCCATGTCCGTCTCACCGGCGAGACCAAGGACCGGGCGGCCGTGGTCCGAGCTTTCCAGGAGGGGACCGCCCCGATCTTTTTGATCAGCCTCAAGGCCGGCGGCGTCGGTCTGACGCTGACCGCAGCCGACACGGTGATCCTCTACGATCCCTGGTGGAACCCCGCGGTCGAGCGCCAGGCGATGGACCGCGCCCACCGGATCGGCCAGACCCGGGCGGTCTTCGTCCACAAGCTGGTCGTCGAGGGCGCGGTCGAGGCGGCCATCGCCGAGCTGCAGGCAAAGAAGCAGGCGCTGGCCGACGCCCTGTTCGACGGTCCCGCCGACGGCCCCCTGGCCCTCACCGAGGACGACCTCGCCAAGCTCTTTCGCCCGCTCGCAGCCAGCTGAACTCCCGGCGAACGCCTCGAGCTGACCCGATGTACGGACCGGCTGCTGTTCGCAAG
>JBMCMJ010000215.1:0-4884 GCA_048615135.1 Pseudomonadota bacterium | reverse complement strand
TGTGGGTGTACCGCCTGCCCTCGCTGATCGGGGGAACCCTGGCGGTGCTGCTGACCGCTTGGATCGGTGCTGCCTTGTTCGATCGCCGGGTCGGGTTTCTTGCGGGCATGGCCATGGCCAGCTGTCTGATTCTCGGCGTCGAAGCCCGTCTCGCCAAGACCGACGCGGTCCTGCTCGCCTGTCTCGTGGCCCAGCAGGGCGCACTCTGGCAAATCTGGTCGCGACGCGATTTACCCGACTCGGGCGGACCCTGGTGGCTGCTCTTCTGGGTGGCGCTCGGCGGTGCGCTGCTCGTCAAACTGCAGCCGCTCCTCGCTATCTTCACTGTTCTGACAGTCGTCCTGTGGGAACGGCGGGTGGACTGGCTGTTGCGGTTGCGTCCGCTATGGGGCCTCGTGGTGCTCGCGGCCATGGTCGCGCCCTGGTTCGTCCTGATCCTGCTGCGCAGCGACGGCGCCTTCCTCGAGGCCTCGCTCGGCCAGGACATCTTCGGCAAGGTCCTGGAGGCACAGGAAACACACGGCGCACCGCCCGGCACCTATCTCGCGCTGATGTGGGCGACCGCCTGGCCGTTCGTGGCGCTCGTCCCATTGGCAGCCGTCTGGGCCTGGAGGAACCGGAGCGACGACCGGGTCCGCTTTCTCGTCGCCTGGATCGTGCCCTTCTGGCTCGTCTTCGAACTCGTGGCGACGAAGCTGCCGCACTACGTCATGCCGACCTATCCGGCGCTGGCCATCGCCGCTGCCGCGGCCCTGCTGGCACTCGATCGGCGGCGGCCCTGGCTGATCGGCCTGCCGCTCGCCCTCGTCGTCGTGCTCGGTCTGGGACTGGCCGTGGCCGCCGTCGCCGTCACGGTCGCCCTCGAGGCACCCCTCGGCTATCCGATCCTGACGGGCGCCGTCCTCGCCGGACTCCTGCTGCTACTGGGCGCCCGGGCAACCCATGCCGGATCCCGCGGTCGGGCCATCACCGGCATCACGGCGGCGGCGCTCGTGCTCTACGGGACGATCTTCGGCCTCGTCCTTCCGCAGGCCCGGGCACTCTGGATCAGCCCGGCGATGGCGGACGCGGTCGCCCTCCATGCGCCCTGCCCCGACCCGACGGTGGCGAGCGTCGGCTTTGCCGAGCCGAGTGCGGTGTTCTTGATCGGTACCGATCTGCGGCTCGCCGCCGCGGCGGAGGCCGCGGATCTTCTGGCTGGCACGCCTTGCGCCCTCGTCTTCGTCGACGAGCGGCACCAAGCGGCTTTCGAGGCCGCGCTGACCGAGCCCGTACGCACGCTCGACCGGATCCGCGGCTGGCGGATCAATGGCGGGCGCTGGACCACTTTGACGCTCTACGGCAATTGATCTCGATGACCGACCCCCTCGCTCCCTGCCTCTGGACGGCCCGTGCCCTGGCCGCGCCCCGCGCCGAAGACCTGGATCTGTCCGTGGTCGTTCCGGTGAAGAACGAAGCGCCCAACGTGGCGTCGCTCGTCGACGAGATCGCCACCGCGCTTGCCGGGCGGCGGTTCGAGATCGTCTACGTTGATGATGGCAGCACCGACGAGACGCCCGCCGAACTGGAAGCCGCACGCAGCCGCCATCCACAGCTCCGCGTGGTGCGCCATCCGGTCTCGGGTGGGCAGAGCGCGGCGCTCCGCACCGGCATCCTCGCGGCGCGCGCGCGGATCGTCGCCACACTCGACGGTGACGGGCAGAACGATCCGACCGATCTGCCGGCACTGCTCGCCTGCTTTACCGACGTCGAGGCACCGCCGACGCTCGGGCTGGTCGGCGGCGACCGGTCGCGCAACCGCCGCGACGGCTGGATCAAGCGACGCTCCTCGCGGATCGCCAACGCCGTGCGCAGCCTGATCCTGCGCGACCGAACCCCCGATACCGGCTGCGGGCTCAAGGTGTTCCGGCGCGACGGCTACCTGCTCTTGCCCTATTTCGACCATCAGCATCGCTTTCTTGCGGCGCTCTTTCTGCGCGAGGGTTTCGCTGTGCGCTCGGTGCCGGTCGGCCACCGCCCGCGTACGGGCGGCCGCTCCAAATACGGCATTCTGGACCGCCTCGCGGTCGGGATCGTCGATCTGTTCGGCGTCGGCTGGCTGCGGCGACGTCGGCGGCTCGTGGCCGCCATCGAGAAGGACTGAACATGTTCACCGAGTGGTTCGCCAACCTCTCCCGCGGCGAGATGATCTGGATCGGCATCGGCTTTCTGGGTCAGGCGATGTTCTCGATGCGGTTCATCATCCAGTGGATCGTCAGCGAGCGCGCCCGGGAGAGCGTGGTGCCCCTGGCCTTCTGGTATTTCAGCATCCTCGGTGGCGTGACGCTGCTGTCCTACGCGATCTGGCGCCAGGATCCGGTGATCATCGTCGGCCAGCTCACGGGCCTGTTCATCTATTCGCGCAACCTGCGGCTCATCTACAAAAAGCGGCGGCGGATGCGGCGCAACGGGGAACGCGCGCGGCTGCGCGGCGGCGACTGAGCGCGGGCGTTGGCCGGACCGCCGACGATCGGGCTCGTCCTGGCCGGAGGCCGGGCACGGCGGCTCGGCGGGCACGACAAGGCGTTCGTCGAGCTGGGTGGACGTCCGCTGCTCGACTGGGTCTGCCGGGCCATTCGCCCGCAATGCGATCGGCTCCTGATCGGTGCCAACGGCGATCCGGCCCGGTTCGCCGAGTTCCCGCTGCCCGTCGTGCCCGACGTGATCGCCGGTCAGCCGGGCCCGCTGGCCGGCATCCTGTCCGGCTTGGTTTGGCTCCGGGCACAGGCTCCCGCCACCCGCTGGCTCCTGACCGTTCCGGTCGACACCCCCTTTCTGCCGGCCGATCTGGTGGCCCGCCTCCATGCGGCACGCGCGGCGGCGCAGCGTCCGCTCGCCCGCGCGCGCAGCGGCTCGCGGGCCCATCACGTCGTCGGCCTCTGGTCGGTCGATCTCGTGGACGACCTCGCGCGGGCGCTGGGCGAACACGACGTGCGCCGGGTCGAGGCCTGGGCAGCCGCGCACCGGCCGGCCGAAGCGGTGTTCGACACTTGGCCGATCGATCCGTTCTGCAACGTCAACACGCCCGCCGACCTCGAAGCTGCCGAAGCAACCCTGGCGCGCAAGGCCCGCTGAGCCGCTCTTGCGCGGCCTCGGCTCGATCCCCACCTGAACGCTGTCGGTCGCCGAAGTCGGGACCGACGAGCTTCGAGGCGCGGCCATGGTGGCGCGCCGCTGACCGTATCGCTTCAGGAGGATACGATGCGTCTTTCGACCCATCGCACGACGACCCCCACCCCCTTCGCGCTGCTCGACCGGATGCTCGCCGAGGCGGCTCGCCCCGGCGCCGTCGCGACCGCGCCCACGCCCTACGATCTCGTCCGCACCGCCGAGAATGCCTATCGGCTGGAGTTGCCGGTCGTCGGCTTTGCCGAGGGCGACCTCGATCTCGAGGCCGAGGGCGACACCCTGACCATCCGCGGCCGCGTGGCCGAGCGGCCCGAGGGCGAAACCCCGATCCATACCGGGATCGCGCGCCGTCCGTTCGAGCGCGTCTTCACGCTCGGCGAGCACATGCGGGTCGAGGGCGCACGGCTGGAGCGCGGTCTGCTCCTCGTCGACCTCGTCCGTGAGGTCCCCGAGGCACTGAAGCCGCGGACCATCACGATCGCCCGATCCTGACCGTTCGATCGTTGCCGACCGCAGGCTCGACATCGCTCGGGCCTGCGGCCATCGTGATGGGCGCGGACCCGCGCCGGCCGTTCGTTTCCGCTCTCGGTCGGATCGCTGCCTTTTTCTGGAGGGCGCGTTCCGGCCGGGCGCAGGGGCCGCGCGAGGCGCCCTCGAGCTTTGGAGACGGACGTGGCAGAAGACCTCTATGGCGTCTTGGGTGTCGGGCGCGGGGCGAGCGAGAGCGAACTGCGCTCGGCCTACCGCAAGCTGGCGAAGGAACTGCACCCGGATCGCAACCCGGGTGACGCGAAGGCGGAGGAGCGCTTCAAGCGCGTGTCCGCCGCCTACGAGATCCTGAAGGACCAGGACAAGCGCCGGCGCTACGACCGGGGCGAGATCGACGAGCACGGCCGCGACCGCTTCGCCGGCGGATTCGGCGGCTTCGACGAGCGCGCAGGCGCCGGCGGCTTCCGGTTCCGCCAACGGAGCGGGCCGGGCGGTCCCCAGGATTTCGGCGGCTTCGAGGATATCCTCAACACCGTGTTCGGCGGCGGCCGTGGCGGCTTCGGCTTCGAGCGGGGCGGTGCGGCCGACCTGCGCGCCGAGGTGACTCTCGACTTCCTCGATGCCGCTCGCGGCGGCCGGCAGCGGCTGACGCTCGGCGACGGGCAGACCATCGACCTCAACGTGCCGGCCGGCATCGAGGACGGCCGCACGCTGCGGCTGAAGGGTCGCGGCCGCCAGGGCGGCGACGCGCTGGTTACGGTCCGCGTGCGCCCGCACCCGGACTTCCAGCGAAAAGACCTCGACATCGTGGCCGACCTCGAGGTGCCGCTGGCCGTGGCCGTCGCCGGCGGACGGGTCACCGCCACGACCATCCACGGCGACGTGACGGTGAAGATCCCGCCCGGCACCAGTTCGGGCCGAACGCTGCGGCTCAAGGGCAAGGGCATCCACGACGCCAAGACGAAGCGGCAAGGCGACCACCTCGCCCGCGTCGCGATCACGCTGCCGACCGATCCGGCGGACGTCGCAGCGCTTCGCGCCTGGGCCGAGAGCAGGGCCGAAGGCTGAACCGATGGGCGATCGGCTGGCGCTGGTCCAGCGCGGCTACGCGATCGAAACGATCCTCCTGTTCGGCGCCCTCGCGGGCGTCCTGACGCTGATCGGCTGGCTGGTGGGCGGTCCCGCCGGTGTGGTGGTGGCCCTCGCCTTCGCCGTGGTCACGGGCCG
>JBMCMJ010000214.1:0-4884 GCA_048615135.1 Pseudomonadota bacterium | reverse complement strand
GGATGTGTGCGTGGTCGGCGCCGGCCTGACCGGTCTCTCGGCCGCGCTGCATCTCGCCGAGGCGGGCCGGCGCGTCTGCGTGGTCGAGGCGAATGGTGTGGGGGCCGGTGCGTCGGGGCGCAATGGCGGCCAGCTCTGCACGGGCCTGCGGCTCGACCAGGACGAAATCGAGACGACGCTCGGGCGGACCGATGCGCGCCGGCTCTGGGATCTTGCCGAAGCCGCGAAGGCGTTGGTCCACGACCTCGCCCGGCGCCACGACATCGCCTACGGCTACCGCCCGGGCATCCTGCACGTGGCGCATCGGCGGCGCTACGTGGACGGCTACCGGCGTTATGCGGCCTGGTTGCAGGACGCCTACGGCTACGACGCCATCCGCTTCGTCGACCGGAGCGAACTGGCGGGTCTGTTGGCAGCACCTGGTTATTTCGGCGGCACGCTCGACCTCGGCGCGGGTCATCTGCACGTTCTCGACTTCGTCCGCGGTCTCGCCCGGGCGGCGCTGGCCGCCGGGGTCGCGATCTTCGAAGGCAGCCCGGCCGTGGCGTTTCGTGCCGAGCGCGCGGGGCGGGTGCAGCTGCAGACGGCGACCGGCCGTGTCATGGCCGAGCACCTGATCCTCGCGACCAACGGCCAGCTCGATCGGCTCGCCCCGAAGGCGGCGTCGTTCGTCATGCCGATCAACAGCTTGGTCGTGACGACGGCACCGCTCGGCGCGGAACGGGCCGCTGCCCTGATCCCGTCCGACGCGGCCGTCGCCGACAGCCGGTTCGTCGTCAACTATTTCCGCCGGACCGCGGACCACCGGCTCCTGTTCGGCGGTGGCGAGACCTACGGCTACGCGATGCCGAGCGATATTCCGGGCTTCGTCCGGCCACGGCTGGAGCGGGTTTTCCCGCAGCTGCGCGGCGTGGCTCTCGACTACGGTTGGGGCGGGGCCGTGGCGATCACCCGCTCGCGCCTGCCGCATTTGCAGCGCTTGGCCCCGACGGTGTGGACCGCTGGCGGCTATTCGGGGCAGGGCGTGGCGCTCGCGACCTTCGCCGGCAAGCTCCTGGCCGATGCGCTCCTGGGGGCCGGCGACGGCTTCGACGCCTTCGCCCGCCTGCCGCAGCGGCGGTTTCCGGGCGGACGTGCGGCGCGGGCCCCGCTGCTCGCCCTCGCCATGACGTGGTATGCGCTCCGCGACCGGCTCTGAGATCAGGCGCGGACCTGCAGGTCGCCCCGGAGCACGCCCACCACGTTGTCGCCGATCGCGTCCACCGCGTAGCCGCCCTCCATCACGTAGAGGGTCGGATAGCCGAGCCGGCCCAATCGCTCGCCGAGGCGCTCGAAGTCGTCCGTGGCGAAGCGAAAGAAGCCGATCGGGTCGTCGACGAAGGTGTCGACGCCGAGCGAAACCACGAGCACGTCCGGGCCGAAGCGGCGGATCCGAGCCAGCGCATCGTCGAGCGCCGCCGACCACTCATGCCAATCCGTGCCGGGTGGCAGCGGGTAGTTGGCGGTGAAGCCTTCGCCCGTCCCCCGGCCGATCTCGTCGGCAAAGCCCGAAAAATGGGGGAACGCGTCCTCGGGATCGCCGTGCAGCGAGACGAACAGGACGTCGTCGCGGGCGTCGAACACGTCCTGGGTGCCGTTACCGTGGTGGAAGTCGACGTCGAGGATGGCGACGCGTCCGATGCCCCGGTCGCGCAGCCACTGCGTGGCGATGGCCGCGTTGTTGAGAAAGCAGTAGCCGCCGTACAGGTCGATCGCGGCGTGATGGCCGGGTGGCCGGCAGAGCGCGAAGGCCGTGGCCGCACCCGACGCGATCGCCGCCGCCGCCGTCAGCGCCACGTCCTTGGCGACGAGGGCCGCCTCCCAGGTGCCGGCGTCGATCGAGGTCTCGGTCGACAGGGCGTAGTAACCGAGCAGACCTTCGATGTTGCGCACGGGCCGCTGCCGCATCCGCCGGGCGGGCAGGACGGTCGGGATCGCCTCGCCGGCCATCCCGGCGTCGCGCCAGCGCGCCCACGCGGTCTCGAGGAAGGCGACGAAGGTCGGATCGTGCACCCGGAGCACCGGGGCCGCGTCGAAGGCGTCGGGCGGTCGGATCGGGCCGAGCCCGGCTGCCGCGATGGCGTCGCGGATCAGGGTCGCCCGAACGGGCGCTTCGAGCGGGGCCACCAATTCGCCCCCCGCCAGTTCGGTGCGCGGATCACGCAGGACGTGGCGTGGCGAGTAGACGGTGAGCATGGACGGGATCAGAGCGGGACGATGTCGAACGCGGTGATGCTGGCGAGACGTCGGTCGTAGACGCAGCGGAAGCGAAACGGCTGCCACTCGTCGCCATCGGTATAGTAGCGCCCGACGCCGGTGATGCGGCTGACGTCGCCTTCGGGCGGGTATTCGACGTAGCTGGCGCCGTCCACCTGCACCTGCTGGACACCCGCAATGCGCTCGGCCACCTCCAGGAACACCGCCGGCACGCAGGCGCCCGCCTGGGCCGTCTGCAGGTCCGCCGGACGCCCCTCGGGCGGGATCGGCGTCGCGGGCATCGGCGGCGGGACGGGGATCGTCCGAAGACCGGTGCGCTCGGGGGCTTCGCCGGCGCAGGCGGCAAGGCCGGCCAGGGTCAGGACGACGGCGGTTGGGCGGAAGGCCATGATGCGTTCCTCGGTGCACCCTTCTGCATGTAGCGCCCCCGGCGCGATCGGGCCATGGTCGGAGCAAGGCGGCGATCGGCCCTTGCGTTTCGGCAGCACACCAACCATTTTCCGCGCCCGACGGTCGAGCCTGGGGAGAGACACGTGCGCTTTCTGATCGAACGAGTCGCCCTCGTCGCCTGCCTCCTGCCGCTGGCGGCGCCCGGCTGGGCGGCCGACGCGGAGGGCCGTTTTGCCGGTCACGGACCCGGCATCGCGCGCTGCGACCAGATGCTGGAGGCAATTGCCGTCGACGGACCGGACCGGCCCCTCTACATGGGGTGGATCGCAGGCTTTCTGACCGCGACGAACGCCTACAAGGCACAGACCTACGACGTGGCCCCTTGGCAGCCCGTCGAGTTCGTGGCCAACGTGGTCGTCGAGCAGTGCAGCCGCAACCCGGAGGCGGCCGTGACCGAGGTGGCGCTCGCGGTGGTCGAACAACTCGCCGCCGACCGTCTGCAGTCCAGCTCACCCGTATCGACGGTGTCGCATGGCGGCCGTGAGGTGGCCATCTATCGCGAAGTCATGCGGCAGGCGCAGGCCCGGCTGACGGATCTCGGCCACTACGACGGTGGGATCGACGGCGCCTACGGTCCGCGCACTCGTCAGGCGCTGGAGGCGTTCCAGCGCAGCCGCGGCGTCCCGGTCACCGGCCTGCCCGACGACGCGACGCTGCTCGCGCTGTTCTACGACCTCGCGCCCCAGCAGGCCGGTGGTGGCTGATCCCTGGCCGCTGCGCCTGCCGTTCTTCTTCTTCGGCACCCTGATGGACGCCGACGTGCTGGGCCGGGTGGTCGCCCGCCCGGTGGTCGAAAGCGAACTGGCGCCGGCGATGCTCTGGGGCCATCGGCGCTATGCGGTCAGGGGGGCGGTCTATCCGGTGATCCGCCAGGAGCGAGCCAGCCATGTGCCGGGCGTCCTCTTTCAGCCTCGCTCCATGGACGAGCGGCTGCGGATCGACCACTTCGAAGCCGGTGAATACGAGGCGCGCCCGCGCCGCGTGCAGGCGGGGGCGCGGCTCACCAACGCGCTCGTCTACCTCGATCTCGAGGGGGTGTTCGAACTTGCCACCGCGCCCTGGTCGTTCGAGCGTTGGCAGGCGGCCGAAAAGCCCGCCTATCTCGCGCGATGCGACAGCTGGATGGCGGACTACGTGCCGCCGCGGTCCGGCCTCAGCCGGCCGGCTGGATCGAGTCTCGGCGGGCGGGCCGGCCTGCGAACCATGCCCACAGGCGGTCGATGAAGGCGTAGACCGCGCGCGAACGCTCCAGCCGGGCTGCGGCCTCGACGGCGCGCACCTGTTCGGCGGTGGGGAGGGCGGTGGTCGGGTCGTACATGATGCTGTCCGCTGACGAGAGTTTCTTCGCAGTTGCAGCATAAACCGAGCATGGCTCCCGGGTAGCGTCACCGACGCATGGTTGGTCTGCCCGTTGCGTGTCAGGCCGCGAGGCGCTCCAGCACCGGTGCGGCCGCCGCCCGGACCAGGGCGCCGTCCGCCGTCGCCTCCCGCATCCGCTCGCTCAACTCGCGCCGCCAGCGGCGCGCGCCGGGATGCCCGTTGAACAGCCCGAGCGTGTGCCGAAGGATCGCTGCCGCGGGCACGCCCGCTTGCCGGGCCTCGTCGACGTAGGCGGCGAGCGCCTCGACCACGGCTCCATGGTCGAGCGGCGGTACCGCCGAGCCGTGGGCCGCGGCTTGTAGCATCGGCAGGATCGCCGGGTTCTGGTAGGCCTCGCGGCCGATCATCACGCCGTCGGCCCAGTCGAGCGCACGGCGGACGTCGTCCGGGGTGCGCAGTCCGCCGTTGAGCACGATTTGCAGCGCCGGATAGCGTCGCTTCAGCGCCTCGACTACGGTGTAGCGCAGCGGTGGGATCTCCCGGTTCTCCTTGGGGCTCAAGCCCTTCAGCCAAGCCTTGCGGGCGTGGACGATGAAAAGGTCGATCCCGGCTGCCGCCACGGTGGTGACGAAACGGTCCAGGCAGCTGTCCTCGTCGACGTCGTCGATACCGATCCGGCATTTGACGCTGACCGGGCGATCCGTCGCCGCGCGCATGGCCCGGCAGCACGCGCGCACGAGTTCCGGCTCCGCCATCAGGCAGGCGCCGAAGCGCCCCTTCTGCACCCGATCCGAGGGGCAGCCGCAATTGAGGTTGTAGCCGGCATAGCCATAGGGCTCGGCGGCACGGATCGCCGCG